>CAZQHA010000014.1:0-20236 GCA_964592795.1 uncultured Planctomycetaceae bacterium
ACGCGGAAGAACCACTGCTGCACGAACTCGTCGAACGAGGTCTTGTCTTGCGCGTGCTCGCGCATCGCGGCGATGAAATCCTGGAGGACCGGATGGTCGGGCCCTTTTTCGAACCTCCGGACGAAATCGCTGCACCCGGCGAGCGCGTTCTCACGGCCCATCTCGTTGAGCAGCATCCAGAACACCCAGCCGCCCTTGTCGTACGTGACGGTCTCGTCGCCGTCGCGCGAGTTGTCGATCTTGACGAGCGCGCGCTCCGAGTCGACTTGGCGACTGTCGCCGTAATTGTCCTCGATCGATTTCAGGAACTCGATGCGGCTGCGCGGGCCCTTCACCTGGTCGAGGAGCAGCACCGTCGAGAAGTGCGACATACCCTCCGAGAGGATGTTGCCGCCCGGGCCCTTGCCGGGGACGAGGATGTTTCCCCACCACTGGTGCGCCGCTTCGTGCGCGGTGATGCGGAACGCGAGCTCCACCTTCGGCTCGCTCTCGGTCAGGAAGCCGAGCGATTCGGAGAACGTGATGTTCGTCGCGAAGCCCTGCGCGTACACGCGGTAGCCGGCGAACTCGGAGAGCTTCAGCTCGCTCCACGGGAAGGGGTGGAACCACTCCGAGTAGTAGCGGCGCGCGTTCTCGAGCGCGCTCTGCATCTCGTCCAGGTTGTAGTCGTGCTCGGGGTGGTAGTAAATCGCGACGCCGTCGCCGCGCTTCACCGCCCAACGACCGGCGATCACGTTGAAAAAGCTCACCGGGTGGTCGCTCTCCCACACGACGGTGCGCTTCCCGTCCGCGACCTCGTCGCTCGTCAACGTGCCGATCGAGTTGATCGTGTACTCCGCCGGCGCGGTGACGCGCAGGTGCGTCGTGAACTTGAGGTTGTTGCCGAACGCCGTATCGGTCTGGCCGACGTAGAAGTCGTCGGAGTACTCCTTCGCGTCGGTCTTGTTGTCCTCGTCGACGCCGATGCCCTCGACGAAGCCGAGCGTGGGGGTGAACGTGGTGTTGAAGCTCGTGAGCACCGCGCCCGACGAGAGGACGAACTCGTCGACGCCGTGTCCGTTCTTCGTCGCTCCGGGCGGCAGCGTCGCGTGGTAGCGGAAGCCCAGACGCATCGTCGCGGCCGGCTCGAGCGGCTTCACGGGCGTGAACACGCACAGCCCGGCGCGGTTCTCGGGCGTGACGGGCTCGCCGTCGAGCGTCCACTCGACGTCCTCGAAGTGCATTCCCGGCGTCACCGGGATCTGCCGCAGCGCGTGCGCGCGATCGTTGACGAGCGTGTACTCGCCGTCGGCCGCGAGCCAACGCCGCGGCGGGTCGAGCTCGAGCGCGAGCTTCACGTCCGTGATCGCCGGCACGGGCGCGTCCTTCCACGTGTTCAGGTTCTTCTTCCAGTAGTCCTTGCCCTTCTTCTCCATCGCGTCGCCTTGGAACCCGCTCTGGACGTCGGCGTACAGCCAGATGCCGAGGACGAGCGGCGCCGCGAGGTACGGGACGAGGCGCCCCGTGCCGCGCCACAAGGATCGCGGTTGCAGCCGCTGGACCGTGCTCGCGGCGTCGAGACCGCGCCGCGGGAAGAAGCGCACCGCGAGCGCGATGAAGAGCACGCCCAGCGAGACCACGAACGCGCGGTTCAGCAGGAGCTCCTTCCTCCAGAGCTCGAGCGGGCCCATGTCGGTCCACGACACCGCGCCCCACAGCGGCCAGTTGCCGACCCAGTTCATGTAGTCGCGGATCAGCATGTAGCCGGTGAAGAGCAACGCCCCGACGCCGAGCGCGTACGTCGCGTAGCGGTTGCCGGTCATCGAGAACACGGCCGTCGTGAACGCGCACCAGACGAAGAACGTCGGCACGACGAGTCCTCCCCACACGATCAGGAAGGGTGTGAACGAGAACTCGACCTTGCCTTGGATCAGGATCACGACCCAGCAGGTCAGCACCGCCGCGAGCACGATCACGATGCCGACGACGCTGTTCGCGATCGTCTTGCCGAACAGGATCGCCGCACTGCGAATCGGCGTCGCGTAGTAGATCGCGGCGAGGCCCTTGGCACGCTCCCGCTCGAGCGATTCGACCGTGTAGAAGAGGAGCAGGAGGCACATCAAGAGCGTCAGCACGCTCATCGTGCTCGTCGCGAGCGTGCCTGGCGTCGCGAGCAGCGGCGTGTCGAACGCGCCCACGCGGAAGAGGCCGATCTCGACCACTTCCATCACGATCAGCGGCGCGAACAAGTAGAGCCCCGCATGGCTCCGAAGCTCGCGGAACTCGATCCGCGCGACCTCCAGGATCTGCGACCCGAGGGACGTGCGCCCGAAAGCCATCCGCGGCAGCGCGTCGGTCGCGACGCCGGCCACCGCAGGCGACGACTTCGCCCGCGCACGCTTGTCGCGCGATTTCGCCGGACCGCGCAGCGTCGCGGCGAGGTGCCTCTGGCTCGCGAGCACGGCCAAGAGCCCGAGCGCAACGATCGCCACACGGCTCAGCGCGAAAGGCACGTCCAACGTCAGCGGCTGCGTGTTGTAGAAGTCGACGCCGCGATCGACGTTCACCCACGTCTCGGACATCCAGCGCTGTCCGGCCGGATCGATCCACATCAGGATCTCGTTGACGCGCGGATCGAGCCACGTCGGGGACCAGTTCCACACGAAGAACGCGCACAGGAGCATCGCCGCGATCGGCAGCGAGAACACGAGGATGGGTCGTCGCGTGATCGCGCCGAGCGCGAAGGTCGTTCCCGCGATGAAGACGAGCAGCGGTACCGCCAGCGCGAACGCCGGCCAGAAGTAGTTCCAGAACGCGAACGGACCGACGAACTCCGCTTGATCCGCACCGCTCGCGACGTGATTGAAGAAGGCGTGGAGGCCCATCTGCAGCGCGAGCACGCCGAGGAACGTGACGAGCACCGCCGCGAACTTGCCCCAGACGTACTCGCCGACCGAGAGCGACGACGAGTGCAGCAGGTCTCCGACCTTCTGCTCCTCGTCGCGGATGACGATGAGGCCCGCGGCGACGGCGACGAAGAACAGGTAGAAGACGAAGACGAGCACCGGCAGCTTCATCGCGATCCCGAACTGCGACGACCAGAAGAGCTTCGCGCCGCCGACGTCGGAATCGCCCGTGCTCACCGAGACCGTTCCCGTCGTCATGCCCCACGCCGTCAGGAAGAGGAGGATGACGAGGATCCAGACGATCGGCCGGCGCACGTTGTGCGCGAGGTCGAGCCGGAAGACCTCGAAGAAACGACGTGCGCTCACGAGCGCGCTCCCGCGAGGGGCGCAGCGTCGTTCGAGCGCATCATCACGAGGTACGCGTCCTCGAGCGTCGCCGCGACGCGCGCGAAGCCCGGCGGGGGACTGCCCTCCGGCTCGAAGATGCGCACGCGCTGCCGCCCCTCGACGAGCATCGACTGCGTCACGCAGCGCGTCGCGCGTAGCGTCGCGAGCTCGGACCTGTCGACCGATCCGTCGTAGATCGCGCCGTCGATCTTGCCGCGCGCCTCGGCGGGCGTCGTGACCGCGACGAGGCGGCCGTTCTTGATGACCGCGAAACGCGGGCACAAGACGGCGACGTCCTCGACGATGTGCGTGGACAAGAGAACGATGCGGCCTTCGGCGAGCTCCGCGAGCAAGTGGTAGAAGCGCAGGCGTTCCTCGGGATCGAGGCCCGCGGTCGGCTCGTCGACGACGATGATGCGCGGGTCGCCCGCGATCGCTTGCGCGATGCCGAGTCGCTGGCGCATGCCGCCGGAGTACGTCTTCACCTTGCGGTCCGCCGCGTACGCGAGGTTGACGTGCGCGAGCAGCGTGCGCGCGAGCTCCTTCAGTCCTCCGGACGCTTCGACGCCCTTGAGCTTCAGCAGGTGCTCGAGCATCGCGTGTCCCGTGAGGTGCGCGTAGAAGCCGAAGTCCTGCGGCAGGTAGCCGAGCTTCCGCCAGACGCGCTCGGGCTCGGCGAGGATGTCCTCGCCGTCGAGCGTGACTCGACCCGACGTCGGCTCGAGCAGCCCGGCGAGGATCTTCATCAAGGTCGACTTGCCGGCGCCGTTCGGGCCGAGCAGGCCGAACATGCCGTTCGTGACGTCGAGGTGGATGCCTTGGAGGGCGGTGACGGGACCGGGGTAGACCTTGACCAGGTCGCGAATCTGGAGCATGGGGGGGAGCGTCTCGTGGTCGAAGCGGGATGTGAGGCTCGTGCTTCGGTTGTATATGACCGTTATTCCCTGCGGCGTTACCCAAGTTCCTTGAAGGAGGAACCGCGCCCGCCGCGCGAACATGGTTGCACAGAACTCCGGAGGAATCTCAATGCGCACCGTCACCCGCTTCGCGGCGCTCCTCATCGCCGCCGCGACGTTCGCAGCCTGCAACCGGGAAACGACCGCGGCCGACAACAAGCCGTTCGGAGCGAAGGTCCAAGAATCGATCGACGCGGGCAAGGAGAAGCTCGCCGCGGCTCAGCAGGAGTTCCGCGCCAAGACCGACGCGACGCTGAAGGAGCTCGACGCGAATCTCGCGAGCGTGAAGGAATCCGCGGTCGAAGCGAGCGGCGACGCTAGGGCGGAGCTCGACGAAGCCGTCCGCTCCCTAGAGACGAAGCGCATGCAGCTCGCGGACAAGCTCGCCGAGTGGAAGTCGGTCAGCGCCGACAAGTGGCAGACGTTCACGGCCGACGTGAACCGGAGGGTGGCCGACTTGCAGCGTGAGACTTCGCAGGCGATCGAGAAGCTCGAGTAGCTCAGCGCGCGATCGGCGCGACCGCTATTCGGCCCAGAACCGCTTCAGCATCTGGAGCTGATCCTGCGGCGTCTGCTTCGAGCGCGAGCGCATCGAGCGGAACAGTGCGCGCAGCGCATCGTGCTCCGAGGTGTCGGTGAGCGTGGCGCGCCGGAGCACCGGCCACACCGTGCGCCACATCTTGCCCGTCATCGAATCGAACGGACCCGAAGCGCCCGCCGCGGCGAGCGCGTTGATGGCGAGGCACACCTTCACCTCGGGATCCTCCTCGACCTCCAGCCGCGCGAGGAGCGCGCGCATGATCTCGGGTGAGCGCAGCTTCCAGAGCCCTTTCGCGGTCGCCATCCGGACCTCGCGACGCGGATCGGAGAGCCGGTCCAGCCACGCGACCAGCGTGTCGTGGGAGAGCGTTCGATCGAGCCGAGCCCGTGCTTCCGAGAGCTCGACTCCGCGAGCGAATCGCGCGCGCCAACCCTCCCAATCGACGCGCCCCGCTTCGCGGTAAAGATCGAAAACGATCGCCCAGCCGACGAAATGCACGAGCACGTTCTCCCGGACCGACGCGAGATCCTCGGCGTGGAGGTCGAGGAGCGGCGCGAGCTCGGCGTCGTCGAGCTGTTGATCGTGCAGCTGTTGCAGCGGCCAGCATGCGAGGCCGTCGATGACCCACGTCTCGCCGTCCAGGAACCCGTCGCCGATCAGGCATGCGAGGCCTTCTTCGAGCCAGAGCGGATAGCTCATGTTCTCTTCGGCGAGGCGGGCGTGGACGAGCTCGTGCGCCGCGGTACCTGGTTCCGGCGTGCCGACGAACACGCCGGCGGGCGGGCCGAACAAGCCGTCGCCGCGCGCATGGAAGGCGCGCACGCGCGCCGGCCCGATGCCGGGTACGTGTTGAACTCGGCCGTCGTCGCCCTCGTCGATGCGCTCGCTGCCCTGGGACACGCGCTCGGCGCCCTCGTCCCACGCGAACACGCGCACCTGCGATCGGAACGGACCGAGGATCGACTCGACGGCGGCGAGCGCCGGATCGAACGCGTCCTGGAAGGCGGTCGAATCGATCTCCTGGCCTTCCTGCCCGTAGAGCGTCCAGCCGTCGTACACCTGGCGCGGACGCCAGCTCGTGCAGGCCGCGAGGACGACCAGCAAGGGCACCGCGAACCAACGCACGAAGCGGAACGACTGCATACCTTTATTATTGAATGCGACCCGATTCGCTCGGTCCAGGCACTCGCAATACCGATACGATCGCGGCCCCTCTCGGACTCATAGCTCGGCCCCGCGGCCGTTCCATGCCGCACGCTGGTGGTCAGTGGCTCGCCGCGCGGCCGCTATCATGGCCGCCGCTCCAAGCCACCCCACCGAGAATCACCGTCCATGGCCACCTTCCGAGTCGAGCTCGACGCCCCGAACAACATCGTGCTGGTGATGGTCGCCGAAGACGACGGCAGCGAGCACGACTACCAGTTCGACTTCGATCCGCGCTCGGGGCGTTACGAGTTCTCCGAATGGGACCTTCTGGAGCGCGACTTCGGTCGCGAATGGGTCGAGGAGATGGACCGTCAGATCCGCGAGACGATCCAGTCGGCGATCTCGAAGAATCGCGGTTCGTGAGCGCGAGGGCTCGCCGCGATGCGCCGTGTGTTCGTCATCGTCCTCGACTCGCTCGGCGTCGGCGCTCTGCCGGATGCCGAGCGTTTCGGTGACGCGGGTGCGCACACGCTGGATCACCTCGTGCAGGCCGCCGGTGGGCTCGATGCGCCGCGTCTGGTCGCTCTCGGACTCGGCGCGGTTCCCGGAGTGCGCTCGCTGCCGCGCGTCGAGCGACCGGAAGGGGCGTTCGGCCGCGCGGCCGAGCTCTCCCCGGGCAAGGACACGTCGACGGGTCACTGGGAGATGATGGGCTGCCCGCTCGACACGGCGTTCCCCGTGTATCCGCGCGGCTTCCCGAGCGCGATCATCGACGAGTTCGTCGCTCGTGCGCGGCTCTCGGGCGTACTCTGCAACGCGCCCGCGTCCGGGACGGAGGTGGTTGCGCGCCTGGGCGACGAGCACGTCGCGACGGGCAAGCCGATCGTGTACACGAGCGCCGACAGCGTGTTCCAGATTGCGGCGCACGAAGAGCACTTCGGGCTCGAGCGTCTCTACGAGATATCCGGCATCGCGCGCGAGATCCTCGACCCGTACGGTGTCGCGCGCGTGATCGCTCGGCCGTTCGTCGGTGGCGGCTCGAAGGGCGCATACCGCCGCACGTACAACCGTCGCGACTACTCGATGCCGCCGCCACGCGCGACCGCGCTCGACCGACTCGTGCGCGCCGGTGTGCCGGTCATCGGCGTCGGCAAGATCGAGGACATCTTCGCCGGCCGCGGCGTCTCGCGCTCCATCCACACCGAAGGCAACCACGACGGGATGGAGCACACGCTCGCCATCGCGCGCTCGCTCGCGCACGGGTTCGTGTTCGTCAACCTGGTCGACTTCGACATGCTCTACGGCCATCGACGCGACAGCGCAGGCTACGCGCGCTCGCTCGAGGAGTTCGACCGCGACTTGACCGCGCTCGAGCGCGAGCTACGCGACGGAGACCTCGTGATCCTTTCTGCCGATCACGGGAACGATCCGACGAAGCGGGAGACGACCGATCACACGCGTGAGTACGTGCCGGTCATCGCCACCGGCCCGGGCGTGCGCCGCGGCGTCGATCTGGGAACGCGCGCGAGCTTCGCGGACATCGGCGCGACCGTCGAGGCGGCCTTCCACCTCGTCGCCTGCGGGCCGGGCACCTCGTTCTTGCCGGAGCTCGATCGAGAGAGCGACACGGTTCGATGAGCGCTCGCTCACCCGCCGCCGCAGTCGATGCGCTCGCGAACGCGCTCGCGAAGCACGGACTCGACGGCGTGAAAGTCGCTCTCGTGCTCGGTTCGGGGCTGGCGCGCGTCGCCGAGCAACTCGAAGGCTCGCGCGCGATCGAGTTCACGGAGCTTCCGGAGCTCCCTCGCGGTGACGTCGACGGTCACACCGGTCGCCTGATCGTCGGCGAGATCAGCGGCGAGCGCGTCGTCGTGCAGCAAGGGCGTGTGCACTTGTACGAGGGGCGTTCCGCCGAGGAAGTGACCCGGTTCGTGCGCGCGATCGTAGCGCTCGGTTGCCGCGTCGTGGCGCTGACCAACGCGGCCGGCGGATTGCACCGCGATTGGGCCGTCGGCTCACTGATGCGGATCACGGATCACATCAACCTGCAGGGCGACACGCCGCTCGGCGCGCGGGAGCGCGGGTACGGCGCACCGTACGATGCCGAGCTCGGTCAGCTGCTCGTCGGTGCCGCGACCGATGCGGGCGTGCCCTTGCACGCGGGGGTCTACGCCGGACTTCGTGGTCCGAGCTACGAGACGCCCGCGGAGATCCGCGAGCTTCGACGCAGCGGCGCGTCTGCCGTCGGGATGAGCACCGTCGCCGAGGCGCTCGCCGCTCACGCGGCGGGTGCGCGCGTGGTGGGGATCTCGTGCATCGTGAATCACGCCGCGGGCATCACCGAGCGTGCGCTCACGCATGTGGAGGTGCTGGACGTCGGGAGGCGCTCGGCACGAAGCGTCGGCGAGGTCTTCGCGTATTCCGTTCCCCGATGGGCAGCCGCGTTGCGCGACTGAACGGGAATCAGTCGTCGACGTCTTTCGCCAGAAGCTGCGAGGCGATCAGGAACTCGTCGGGTTCCTGCTCGCGATCGTTCGCGACGAGGCGCACACGGCGCGCTCCATCGGCGGCGTCGCTGGATGCCAGCTGACAGACGCGCAAAACGTCGAGCACCCGATCTTCGAGTCGCCGCCCGGCGGGCAGCTGCAGGACGAACTCCGCCGTCCCGCCGTCGAGCGCGGTCGCGTCGACGTGCGGCAGCTCGCACGGCCCGACCACCCGGACTTTGACCACCGAGGGGGTGGAGCGCTGGCGGCACTGCGCGCGCAGGCCGAAGAGTCGGATGCCGTCGTGTGCGCGGATGCGGAATTCGTCGACCTCGATGGCGGCTGTGGAGAGTTCGGGGCGCGGCACCAAGAGCACCGACGGTCGAGCCAAGTTCAGAACCTGCAGCCGATTGCGCCAGTAGCCCCGCTCCAGGAGGAGAGGATGCAACGCGCGCTTTCGGGATCCAGGCATGGGCCGCCCTAGCCGCGTGGGGCTAGCAGGCGAATCCGGTTTTCCACCATCCTTCTCGGATTCGGGAAGGTCCCGCTTGCCCCAAGTAGGGCTGCCACGGCGTACCGAACTATCAGTAAGCTGGCCGTAAGTTCATGCGGATAAAGAGCTAAGGCTGTTCGACCGATGGTCAGGTCGGTCGTCGCTCCCCTATGATGCCCGACCTCGAACCGTGAAAACCCTCCGCGTCGGACGACTTGCGTCGATCTAGCCTCTCGGTGCAGAAAGCCATGATTCAACTCGGCCGCCCGTCGATCGGGCTCGTCCTGGGCGCGCTCGCGTGCGCGGGTTCGCTGATGGCGCGCGCGGAAGCGCACGCCGCGACCGAGCCGAGCCCGCAATCCGATTCCGAGCCGTCGTACTTCATTCGCGCCAAACGAGTGATCACGCGTCCGGGAGAGTCACTCGAGAACGCCGCGGTGATCGTCCGTGGCGGCAAGATCGCCGCCGTCGGACGCGATCTCGCGAAGCCTGAAGGCGCGCAAGAGATCGACGGCGAAGTCGTGTGCTCCGCGTTCTTGGATCCATGGAGCGCGCTCGGCATGTCTCCGGAATCGCTCGGCGACGGCACGACGAGCGCTTCGACGCGTGCGGTCGACGGAATGGACCCGTACGCCGCCCGCAACCTGCGCGAGGAAGCGCTGGCGGCCGGCGTGACGTGCGTGCGCTTGCAAGCCGGCGCCACGTCCCGGATCGGTGGTGTGGGCGCCATCGTCCGCTTGGCGCCGACGTTGCCCCTCGAATCCGCGGTCGTGCTTCCGGACGCGAACGTCGCGATGAGCGTCGGCCTCAGCGCGAACGCGCCGCCGCCGCAGATGACCATCGAGCAGGACGGCGATCAGGTGTTCGTTTCGATGCAAGGCTCGAAGGTCATGGATCCCTTCGACCGCGTCGCCGAGCTGGATCGACTGATCGCGGCGCTCGAAACGGGCCGCAACTACCTCCAAGCCAAGGTCGAGTACAAGCACGAGCTCGAGGAGTGGCAAAAGAAGATCGCGGAGAAGGAAACCGAGCTCGACAAGGACTTCAAGAAGGCGAAGAAGGACCGCGAGAAGGAAGAGAAGGACGCGAAGGAGAAGAACAAGGAGTTCAAGGAGAAGCAGTACAAGGAAGACAAGCGGCCGCAGGCTCCGCGCTTCGACGAGGACAGCGAAGTCCTCGCGCGCGTCGCGAACGGCGAGATGCCTCTCGTCGTGCACGCTCACCGCGCCGGCGAGATCCGCTCGCTCCTCTCCGGGACGGCGCGATTCGATCGGTTACGGTTGATCCTCGCCGGTGGCACCGAGGCCCTCTCCTGCGCGAGCGACCTCGTCGCTCGTCGCATTCCCGTGCTCGTGTGGCCGGAGCTCGACGATCGCGGCCAGCTCGACGAGCTCGAAGGCGGCGATCTCTCGCTCGCGGGCCGGCTGTCCAACGCGGGTGTCGCGGTGTTGCTGGGCACCGGCGGCAGCGACGCGTCGGCGAGCCGTGATCTGCCGCTGCTCGCCGAGCTCGCCGTCGGCAATGGGTTGGAGCGCGAGAAGGCGTTCGAAGCGCTGACGCTCGGCGCGGCGCGTTACCTCGATGTCGCCGATCGGCTGGGCAGCATCGAGCGCGGCAAGGATGCGGAGCTCCTCGTGCTCGAGGGCGAGCCCCTCTCCGGAGCCGCGCGCGTGCGCTACGTCATCTCGGGCGGCCGGCTCGTCTTGAGCCCGAAGGAGTGATGCGATGATCGCGCTGCTTCTGGCTCACACACTGTTCGCCGCACCGCCCGCGGCGCGGTTCGAGCGCGCGCCGTCCGTCGCCATCCGCGCCGACAAGGTCTGGCTCGCGGACGGCCGCACGATCGAGAAGGGCGTGATCTGGATCGAGGGCGGGAAGATCCGCGCCGTCGACGCGGACGTCGATCTCCCCGAAGACGTCGTGGTACGCGAGCACGCCGGCGTCGCCACCGCGGGCATGATCGCGATGCACTCGTACTCGGGCGCGCCGGATGCGCTGCGCGACACGACGCGGCCGGTCATGCCCGACCTCGAGATCGCGCTCGTCTTCGATCCGCGGCACGAGGACTTCTCCCGCGCGATGTCCGCCGGGATCACGAGCGTCGTCCTGACGCCGCCGCCGCACAGCCTGGTCGGCGGAGTGAGCGCGGTCGTCAAGACCTCCGGCGGCAAGGTCGTCCGTCGTGAAGCCCAGCTCTCGATCGGCTTCTCCGATGCGATGCTGACGCCGAACAAGTTCCCGACGAGCTATTCCGGCGCGCTGGCGGAGCTCGAGCGACTCTTCGCCAAGCCGGAGGGCGCGGTCGCGAACGCCGTGGCCGGCAAGCTCCCGGTGTTGATGGAAACGAGCTCGCGACAAGACGTCCTGCGAGCGATCGAATTCGCGACGCGTCACGACCTCTCGGGAGCGATCAACGGAGCCGATTGGGCGGGCGAGCTCGCGAGCGAGATCAAGAAGGCGGACCTCGCGGTCGTGTGCGGCCCGCTCGACGTGGGAACGCACAAGCGCGGTCTCGAGGCCGTGCGCGCGCTCGCCGAAGCCGGCGTTCCGTTCGGCTTCGGCCTCGATGCGCCGTGGCGCGATCCGGCGGCGCTCCGATTCACCGCCGCGCTCTGCGTGCGCAACGGGCTGCGGCGGGATGCGGCTTGGCGCGCGCTGACGGTCGGAGCGGCGCAGATCCTCGGCGTCGCCGATCACGTCGGTCGGCTCGACAAGGGCGCGGACGCGGACATCGTGCTCTGGAGCGGCGATCCGCTCGATCTCGGAAGCCGCGTCGTCGCGGTCTACGTCGACGGCGTGTGCGCGTACGGAGCGGTGCAATGAGCCTCGTGATCCCCCTGTGGCTGGCCGCCGCGCCCGCGCTCGCGGCGAGCACGTTCGAGCCGATCTCCGCGACGCCCGCGAAGTCGCCGAGCACGCGCCCCGCCGGCGCGTCCGCGTCGGACGACGAACCGCAGCGGCGTTGGACGATATTCGCCGAGAGGATCCACACGGGCGCCGGTCGCACGGTCGACGGCGGGATGGTGGTCGTCAACAACGGCCAGATCTCGCTGGTCAGCGTGTCGCGCGACGACGACAGCGGACAATCCGAGACGCTGAAGGTCCACTCGGTGACCCCCGGCCTCATCGACGCGAGCGTGCGCATTCACAGCGGCCTCGAGTCGGTCGAGCAGAGCCGCGAGATCGCTCCCGACGTCCGCGTCGCGGACACGCTGGACGCGTTCTCGATCGAATGGGATCGGGAGCTGCGCAGCGGCGTCACCACCGTGCTCGCCACGCCTCCCGACATGAACGTGATCGGAGGCCTGGGCGTCGTGCTGAAGACCGGCGGGCCGGAGTCCATCGCGAAACGCACGCTCAAGGCCGACGCCGTCCTTCGGGGCGCGATCGGCCGCCAGCCGAGCGAGAACAACTCGCCGATCCGCGGGCGTCCGACGGACTTCACCGCGCGCCGTCCGACGACGCGAATGGGCGTCGAATGGGAATGGCGCAAGGCGTTCTACGACGCCGCGGCGAGCCAGCGGGACGAGGCGCGTGCCTTCCAGGGCAGCGAACTCTTGGTCGCGGTGCTCAAGGGCGAGTTGCCGCTCTCGATCGAAGCGTGGACCACGCAGGACATCCGCACCGCGATCTTCCTCAAGGAAGAGATCGAGCGCGAAGGCATGGGAAGCCCGCGGCTCATCATCGACGCCGCGGCCGAAGGCTGGCGCGAGCCCGAGATGCTCGTGCGCTCGAAGGCCGCGGTCGTGCTGCCTCCGTTCGCGCCGGATGGACGCCCGGGGCGCGACGACTACGAAGACGCCGCGTTCATGTCGCTGAATGCCGCGAAGATGCTGTCGGACCGCGGCGTGCTCGTCGCGCTCTCCAGTCACGGCGCCGCGGAGCTCGAAGCGCGCCTTCCGATGCAAGCCGGCTACGCGATGCGCGGCGGGATGACGTTCGACGAGGCGCTCGCCGCCGTCACGATCAACCCGGCGCGGATGCTCGGCGTCGAGAAGCGCGTCGGCACGATCGAGGTGGGCAAGGACGCGGATCTCGTGCTGTGGAGCGGCACGCCGTTCGAGCCCTCCTCGCGCGTCGTCGGAGTCGTCCTCGACGGCGTGCTCGCCGTCGATCCGCGCGCGCGCGAGTGAGCACCGACCGCCAACGTTTCTTGCAGAGACCGCTTTCGATTCGATCGCAGGGAGCCTTTCCGATGAATGTCCATGCAGAGCTGGGTTTCGCGCGCCGCGCGATCGCGCGCGCGCTCGTCCTCGCCGCGCCTCTCGCGGCGAGCGCCTGGGCCGGCGAGAAGACCGCCATCAAGGTCGGTCGGATCATCACGCAGAACGGAGCCGACATCCTGAACGGCGTGATCGTGATCGAAGGCGGGAAGATCCAGGCGATCGGAACCGACGTCAAGGTGCCGTGGGACGCCGAGGTGATCGATCATCCCGAGCTCGTCGCGTTCCCCGGCTTCATCGAAGCGCACACGATCCGCGGGATGGACCGCCCGAACGAGAACGTCGAGGTCGTGCCGTTCCTCGACGTGCGCGACTCGATCGATCCGGTCAACGCGTACTTCGAGGACTCGCTTCGCCAAGGCGTCACGACGATCAACGTGCAGCAGGGGCAAGCGACCGTGGTCGGAGGCCAAGGCATGATCGTGAAGCCACACGGCATCACGATCGAGCAGATGCTCGTGCGGACGGGCTCGGGTCTCAAGATCAGCGCCGCGCCGCGTCCGGGTCGCTCGCGCGCGACGCAAGCTCAATCGCTGCGGCGCGCGTTCACCGATCTGCGGCAGTACCTCGAGAAGCTCGTGCAGGACAAGAAGGACGGCAAGGACTATGCGCGGCGCGAGGCGCTCTACCAAGGCCGCGACCTCGAGAAGGAGGAGAACAAGAAGGGCCGCGCGATGGAGGGATCGGCCACGTGGAAGGTCCCCGGTCTCGAATCGATCCCGCGCGGCGAGATCGACGAGAAGCAGGAGCCGCTGCTCCGCCTCGTCGAAGGCAAGATCCCGGCGTTCGTGTACTGCGACAGCGGTGCGTCCGTGCACCTGGGCCTCGAGATCGCTCGAGCCAACGGTTTCCTCGCGAACACGACGCTCGTGCTCGACGGCGACGCGTGGAAGGCGGCCGATCTCATCGCCGAAGCCGGCGTTCCGGTCGTCTTGGGTGCGACGTTGATGCACGTCGAGCGCGACCCGGTGACGGGCGACGAGATCGAGACGTTCGTGCCCGGCGTCTTCAAGAAGAAGAACGTGCGCTTCGCGCTCCAGTCGCTGAACCCGACGACGCAATCGCTCTGGTACCAGGCCGCGCTGTGCGTCGGGTACGGGCTCGATCGCAAGGAAGCGCTCGACGCGGTCACGCGCGTGCCCGCGGACATCCTGCGCCTGGGCAAGCGGGTCGGCAGCCTCGAGGTCGGCAAGGACGGCAACGTCGTCCTGCTCTCCGGCGATCCGCTTTCGGTGCAGTCGACGGTGCAGTACGTCGTGCTCGAGGGCCAGCTCGTCTACGACCGCTCGAAGGACGTGCGCGCGCGACACCTGCTCGAAGGTGTCGAGCAGGAGAACACGTCTCCGACGGGACAGGAAACCTCGGCGGACGTGCACGACGACGACCACGGCGAGCAGAAGGACCCGAACGACAAGCCGAAGACCGATCGCGGCGAGTCGGAGAAGAAGGACGACAAGAAGGAAGAGAAGAAGCCGTGAGATCGCGCTCGACCGTGACGCCGAAGCACAGGTTCGCACTCCCCGCCGCGTGCGCGCTCGCCGCGTTCGCGTCGACCGCGACCAACGCCTCGGCGGGCGTCGTCGCCGTCAAGGCCGGCCGCATCCACCTCGTCGAAGGCGGACAGGTCATCGAAGGCGGCGGCACCATCGTGATCGAGAACGGTCGCATCGTCTCCGTCGGCAAGGACGTCGCGGTGCCCTCGGGCGCGCGGGTCGTCGACTACGGACCGGACGCGGTGATCGTTCCCGGCCTCGTGTCCGCGGACAGCACGTACGGCGTCGGTCGCGCGTCGGACCGCACCGCCGATCCGAGCTTGATGGCGATCGACAACTTCGATCCGTACACGCGGTTCGTCAGCGCGCTCGGCGAAGGCATCACGAGCGCATACCTCGCGCCCGCGCGGGGCCGATTGATCGCCGGTCAAGGAGCGGTGGTGAAGCTCGCGGGCCGAGCGGGCGACGAAGACCGCCGTGTGCTGAGCGAAAGCGCCGCGATCCACGGTGCGGTGAGCGCCGAGGCGCGCAACACGCCCGGCTACTGGAAGCCGCCGGTGCCGGCGACGGTCGATCAAGGGCTCGGCATGGAGAAGGCGCAGCTCCCGCGGAGCCTGATGGGCGCGATGGTCGCCCTGCGCGAGCTGCTCGCGCTCGCGCAAGGCGGTCCCGACACGGACGACAACTACGGCCCGGAGGCCGGCCCGGCGCTGCGCGAGCTGATGAGCGCGCGCAAGCCGTGGCGCCTCGCCGCGACCGACCGTGCGGAGATCCTGGCGCTGGTCGAGTTCTTCCACGAGAACGGGCTTCCGCTCGTGATCGACGGCGCCGACGAAGCCGGTCCGGTTGCGAGCGAGATCGCGCGCGCGGGCGCGTCGGTCATCGTCGACGCGCCGTTCATCCCGAACACCGCCGGACACAATTTCGGCAAGTCGCGCGACGCGGAGTGGCCGTCGTTCGACACCGCGGCCGCGCTCGAGCGCGCGAAGGTCAAGTTCGCGATCGCGGCGGCGAACCCCGTGTCGGCGTCGAACCTGCGCTTCGCGGCGCAAGTGGCTTCGCGCGGCGGTCTCTCGCGCGACGCGGCATTGCGCGCGATCACGCTCTCGCCGGCGGAGATCCTCGGCGTCGCCGATCGCGTGGGCAGCTTGAAGGCCGGCAAGGACGCGGACCTCGTCGTGTTCAACGGCCATCCGCTCGAGCCGACGTCGAGCGTCCTCGAGACGTGGATCGACGGCGAGATCGTGTTCAAGGCGTACGAGCGCGGCGCCGTCGTGCTCGAGATCGACGAGCTCCACGTGGGTGACGGCTCGATCCTCGCTCCGGCCGAGATCCTGATGCAGGACGGTCGCATCGTCGAAGTCGGTCGCAAGGTCGGACACCCGCAAGGCTGCACGACCATGCGCGGCGCGGCGGCGATGCCGGGCATGATCGACGCGCTCGGCCACTTGGGCCTCGAAGGCTCGACCAAGGTCCCCGCGACGCGGTTCGAGCTGAAGCGGCTCGTCGAGCCCGGCGACTTCGCCGACCGCAGGGTCGCGCAAGCCGGCGTGACCACCGTCGTGCTCTCGCCGCGCGGAACGACGCGCAACGGCGCGCCGATGATGGCCTACAAGCCCGCGGGCAGCGACGTGTCGAAGATGGTGATCGCCGACCCGGTGGCCCTGCGTTTCCAGTGGCAGGACCGCAACCGCCTCGAATCGGGCCAGGCCATGCGCGAAGTGCTCGCGAAGGCGATCGAGTACGAAAGGAAGTGGGCCGACTACGAGAAGAAGCGCGCGTCGTGGACGCCGCCAAAGGAAGAGGCGGCGGACGCGGATGCGGACGCGAAGGCGACGGACGGCGAGAAGAAAGACGGCGACGCCGACAAATCCGGCGCCGAGGCCGAGAAGAAGTCCGACGGCGAGAAGAAGGACGGCGACGCCGAGAAGAAGAAGGACGACGACGGCGACAAGAAGAAGAGCAAGAAGAAGGGCGAGAAGGAGCCCGCGAAGCCGGTGACGGGCGCGTGGGAGACGAAGATCACCGTGCCGCCCTTCGGCGAATCGAGGCTGCGCTTCTACTTGCTCGAGACGGCCGGCGAGATCAAAGGGACTCTGCGCTGCGCCGGGCTGACCGACGGGCTCGTCGACGTGACCGGCGCTCGCAACGAGCACGAGGTGACGCTCTCGGGCGACGGCAGCCGCGGTCGCATCGAGGTGAAGGCCGAGGTGGAGGGCGACAAGCTCAAGGGCGAGATCACGCTGGGTCCGACGAAAGTCTCGTTCGAGGCCCTGCAGACCTCGACCGAGTACGAGATCGCGGGCCGCAGCGAGCAGCGCAAGCCCAAGCCCGAGAAGAAAAAGGAGATCAAGGGCGAGCCGAAGGCGCCGGCGATCGATCCCGACCTCGAGCCGCTGCGCCGCGCGATGCACGGCGAGGGCGCCGTGATCGTCGGCGTCGACCGCGCCGACGAGATCGTCGAGTGCGTCGAGGCGTTCGAGCAAGCGCGGATTCGTCCGGTGCTCTACGGCGCCGACGAGGCGTGGAAGGTCGTCGACAAGCTGAAGGGTCGCATCGCGGGCGTCCTGCTCTCGCAGCGCGTCACGACGACCGATCCGAAGACCGGCGCGAAGGAGCGCAACCGCTACGCGGAGCTCGCGAACGCGGGCATCCACGTCGCGTTCCACAGCGCTGCCGAGGAAGGCGCCGTCGAGCTCCCGCTGATGGCCGCTTACGCGGTGTCGCAGGGGATGAGCCCGGATCGTGCGCTGCGCGCGCTGACGAGCGACGCGGCCGACATGCTCGCGATCGACGACCGCGTGGGCCGGATCGCGCCGGGGCTCGACGCGGACGTCGTGTTGCTCGATGGCAGTCCGTTCGACGCCTCGACCAGCGTGACGCGCGTGTGGGTCAACGGCGAAGAGGTGCGGTGAGATGATGCGGACGCGTCTGTCGAGATTCGTGCGAACGCTGTCGAGCCCCGCGCTTTCGCTCTCCGCTCTGCTCACGATCGCGTCGATCGCGGACGGCAGGAACGCCGCCGCGGCGACCGGGAGCGCGGCCTCGTCGGCCGCGAAGGCGGCCGTGTCGGCGGCGGGAGAGAAAGGCGCCGAGACGGGCCTCGCGCTCTTCGCGAAGAAGATCCTCGTCGTCGGGCCCGAGGGCGACGGCGTCGTCGACCTCGGCGTGATGCTCGTCAAGGACGGCCGCATCGAAGCCGTCGGACCCGCGCGCACGACCGAGGTGCCGGCGGGCTACGAGATCGTCGACTGCGGCGACGCGTGGCTCGTCCCCGGATACGTCGATCTGCACTGCCACATCGCCGGACAGAGCTTCCTCGTCAACGACATCAACGACATGGTGTACATGACGAACCCGGAGCTGCGGGCCAGCGCGAGCGTGCGTCCCGACAATTCGTTCCTTCGCAAAGGCGTCGCCGGCGGCGTGACGAGCGTGCTCTTCATCCCCGGTTCCGGCACGAACATGGGCGGGCAGGGCGTGCTCCTGAAGACCGGCTTCCCGCAGTACGAGCAGATGGAGATCCGCAACCCCGGATCGCTGAAGCTCGCGCAGGCCGGCAATCCCGAGCGCTGGGCGATCGGCGTCGGCCGCTCGCACATGAACTGGAACACGCGCAACACGTTCCGGCGCGGGCTCGCGTACGCGCGGCAGTGGAAGGACTACGAAGAGGGCAAGGGGCCGAAGCCCGAGAAGAACATCCAGTGGGAGGTGTTCCGCGATCTCCTGAGCAAGAAGACGCAGGTGTCCACGCACACGCAGATGTACCAGGTCGTGCAGATGACCTTGATGATGGTCCGCAAGGAGCTCGGCCTGGACGTGTACATCGACCACGGCGAGTTCGCCGGGATGCGCGCGGCGCCGCTGGCGCAGGAGCTCGGCGTGCAAGCGATCATCGGTCCGCGCGAGATCGACCGCACGATCCCGTTCCTGTCGGTCGACACCGACGGGAAGATCCTCGGCATCGCGGCGGGCTATCAGCAGGCCGGACACAAGATGGTCGGCTTCAACACCGACTCGCCGATCGTCCCGGAGGAGGAGCTCGCCGTGCAGGCTACCGTCGCCGTGCACTACGGCTTCGACAACTCGAACATGGACGCGGTGCGCGGCCTCACGATCGTGCCTGCGAAGACCGCCGGCATCGCCGACCGCGTCGGCAGCTTCGCGCCCGGCAAGGACGCCGACGTGCTCGTGATCCGCGGCGATCCGATCGATCCGCGATCGCCGATCGACGTCGTGTTCATCGAGGGCAAGCGCGTCTACGACGCAAAACGCGAGGGGCGGCGGTGGTAGGAGCGAGTCGCTTCGCGGCCGCCGTCGCGCTCGCGCTCCTGTGCGCGTGCGCGTCGAGCCGTTCGAAGAAGCCCGACCTCACGCCCGTGGGCGCGGACGAGCACGGCATCGCGATCACGTGCGCCAAGGTGCTCACCGTCGACGGCGAGGATCGGATCTTCAGTCCCGGCCTCGTGCTGATCAAAGGCGGTCGCATCGCCTACGTCGGCGAGCCGCGGCCGATTCCCGACGGCTACGAGCACATCGAGGTGCAGGGCGGCTGGGCCGCGCCGGGGATGGTCGAGCTGCACTCGCACATCCACACCGGCAGCTGGGGCGACATCAACGACATGGTGTTGCCGGTGAATCCCGAGTTCCGGGCGTCCTCCGCGCTGCGCCCGAGCAATCGCGAGATCAAGCGCGCGTGCGCGGGCGGCGTCACGACGCTGTTCGGGATCCCGGGCAGCGGCACGTCGCTCAGCGGGTTCGGCGTGCTCTACAAGAGCAAGACGAACGCGAGCTTCGACCAAGCGGTCCTCAAGGATCCCGGCGGCATGAAGGTCGCGCAGTCGTACAACCCCGAGCGCCGCGCGGGCGACTTCGGCGCGACGCGGGCGGGCCTGGGTTGGCTGCTCGAGGACGTCAGCGACAAGGCGATCGGGGCCAATCGCGAGGAGCGCGTCGATCCGGCGCTCGCGAACCTGCAGCGCGTGCAATCGCGCGATCTCCCGGTGCTGATCCACTGCGCCGGCAGCGACGGCTTCGCCGACGCGGCGCGCATGTGGCAGGACAAGTACGGCACGCGCTGCGTGCTCAGCCACGGATGCTTCGACGCTCACGCGACCGCGCCGTACATCGTCGGGCTCGGCGTGCCGGTCAACGCCGGCCCGCGCACGATGGACTACTTCTCGACGCGCGACGGCGCGATCACCGGCACGGTGGAGAAGTACCTCGCTGCGGGCGCGGAAAACCTATCGGTCTGCACCGATTCGCCGGTGATGCCCCAGGAAGAGCTCTTCCTCCAGGGCTCGATGTCCGCGCGCCTCGGGGCGGACCCCTACGCGATGCTGCGCGCGTGCACGATCCACCCGGCGCGAGTGTTCGGCATCGACGATCGCGTCGGCAGCCTCGAGATCGGCAAGGACGCCGACCTCGTGATCCGCACGGGCGATCCGCTCGATCCGCGCTGTCGCGTCGACCTCGTGCTGATCGACGGCGAGATCCAATACGACAGAGCGCGCGACGGACAATGGTTCTGATGCGCGCGAAGGCACGTCTTCCATGAGCTTCCAGAGCATTCTCCTGACGCTGACACCGATGATGTCAGCGGCGCTGGGCGCGCCGCCGGCGTTGA
>CAZQHA010000015.1:0-20125 GCA_964592795.1 uncultured Planctomycetaceae bacterium
ACGGCCGCGGCCAGTCCCGCCGGGCCCGCGCCGGCGATCACGAGGTCGTAGACCTTCGTCTCGTTCTGCCGCCGCAACCCGATGGCTTTGGCGAGCTCGAGGTTGCTGGGATTGCGCAGCAGCAGGCGGTGCGCGCAGGCGACGACGGGAGTGTCCTCGACTCCGACGTGGAACGAGGCCAGCAGGGCCGCGACGTCGGGATCGTCCTCGAGGTCGAGCCACGTGAAGAGCACGCGGTTCCTGGCCAAGAAATCGCGGATGCGGAACGTGTCGCGCGAGTAGCGCGAGCCGATGACGCGCAGACCGGTGAAGTCCCCGGACTCGCGCAGGAGCTGGCGGCGCGCGATGAACGCCTGCAACACGACGTCCGAGAGCACCGGACACTGGTTCAGCATGTCGCGCAGCGCGGCGCTCGGCACGGTGTAGGCCTGTGTCTCGCCCCGGGCGACCGCGCGAACGATCGACGGGTTGCCGGTGACGTGGGAGACGTCACCGGTGAACTGCCCCGGCCCGTGCACGACGATCGTCTTCGGCGAGTCGCCCGTCACGTCGACGATCTCGATCGCGCCGCTCTTCACGACGAAGAACGCGAAGTCCTCGTCGCCGACCTCGATCAGGGTCTCCCCGTCCGCGTAGCTCTCGAGCCGGGCGCGCGTGCAGTGCGCGAGCTCCGCGATGTGCTCCTCGTCGAGAACCGGGAACGCGATCTCACTCAGCTCGTGCACAGCCATGTCGTCCTCCTGAAATCGAAAGGGAATCGAGAGCCATTGGACAACGGCGTCCGCCGCCGCACCCTCGGCACCTTCAGGTACAGAGCGTGCGCGATGGACTCACGCGGCTTCTGCGCCTGATCGGAGGCGCCCAGTTTGACCTGGACGCACCCGCCGGTCCCAACGTCTCCTCCGCCATCGTCCGCAGGGCGCGGTAGAGATCGCCCTGCAGCGGCGAATCGAGCGTGTCGCGCCAGTACGACGACGGCGCGCCTTCGGTGCCGAGACGTCCAAGGTGGCGAATCCAAGCCGTGGGCGCGGGCGGCGATCGCTCTTCCGCTTCCCACCGCACGCCGGGCGCGTAGAGCATGTAGAGGTCCCACTGCGGCCGCTCCTCGCCGCGCCGTGCCCAAGCCTCGCGCAATCCGCCGCTCGCCGGGAGCGCGATCGTGGCGCGCGAGTCCATCTCCGCGAACGGTCCGCGGTCGTACGCCGAGCCCACCGCCTGGACGGAGTCGTAGAAGTGGCGCGCGTTCTCGCGCGGAATGATCCCGGTGGCCTGCTGCGCGGCGGCCTCGTCGTCTCCGGTCAGCATCGGGATCCAGACGACGCTGGCGTGGATCTGATACCGCGCCAGGATCTCGCGCTCGACCGCGCGCGCGCCGATCGCGCACTCGTTGCACGTGGGCGACACCAGGAGCACGACACGCCATCGGTCCGCGTGCGCGTTGAAGTCGTCGCGCAGGGCGGACATCGAGCCCCCGAGGGGCGCCACGTGTCGCACGAGGGGACGCGCAACGCGTACGACAACCTCCCGATGCGTCGGGACGTCGCGCTCGGTAGCCTTTCTCCCTCGTGCGGATGAGATGCGCGATCTTCGCTTTCGCCTGTCTGTCGATCTGCGGTGCCGGCTGCCGCGATGAGAAGCCGATCCGTGCGCCGGACTTCCAGACCTTTTGGTCGGAGTTTCGAGCGGCCGTGGTGCGAGATGACAGACTGGCGATCAGTGAGTTGACACGATTCCCATTCGAAGCTCGAGGATCGCTCGACGATGCGCCGAAAGCTCGCTGGGAGCGGAGCCACTTCCTCGAACAGATCGAACCGCTGATGCTGCAGGACGCGGGCATGAGCACCGAGGCCGAGACCATGCGCGCGTACGTGGCGCGCGTGCATCCTCCGGTCGATACCGGCGGCGCCTCGGTGCACATCGGCGACTTCCTCTTCCAGCGGATCGAAGGCGAGTGGCGCTGGATCGGCGCGTATGTCCAGGAGTGACGGCGAAGGAGGAGCAGGATGTTGGCGCTCAAGGTCGGCGATCGGGGTCACGAGGTACGCAAGCTCCAGCTGCTGCTCTCCGCATCTCTCGGTCCCGCGCTTCTGATGAGACCGGACGGCGTGTTCGGGCCGCGCACTCACGATGCCGTCGTTCGCTTCCAGCGCGCCAAGGGATTGGCGGCGGACGGAGTCGTGGGTCCGAAGACGCGCGCAGCGCTCGGATTGAGGCCCGAGCCACCGCCGGCCGCGCAGCCCGCGGTTCAGTCTCCGGCCGCCCCGTGGATGGACGTCGCCGTCGCCGAACTGGGCATTCACGAGGACGCCGCGCCGGGACAGCACAACCGACGCATCCTCGAGTACCACAAGACGACGACCTTGAAGGCGACCACCGACGAGACGCCCTGGTGCTCGTCATTCGTCAACTGGGTGTTGATCCAGTCCGGGCAGCGCGGCACGAACAATGCGCTCGCCAAGAGCTGGCTCGGTTGGGGCCGCGCGATCGAGTCGCCTCGTCCGGGCGCGGTCACCGTGATCCAACGAAAGTCGAAGGGCTTCGACACGGCGACGGGATCGTCGACCGGCTTCCACGTCGCGTTCTTCGTGAGCGCGACGCCGTCGCACGTGCGATTGCTCGGGGGCAACCAAGGGGATCAAGTGAAGTACTCGAACTTCGCCATCAGCGCCTACGACATGCGCGGCCTGCGTTGGCCCCTGTAGGCGTGGAGCGTGTGCAAGCGTCGCGCCCTTCGCGCGAACGTTGACGCACCTTCGCGTGTCGCTAGACTCGCACGCGCCGATCCAGACTCGTGCCGCAGCACGAGTTTCATCCTCCCCCTCTGTCGTTTCGATGCGGAGTGCCCATGTCGCGCTGGAGACCGCTCGTCATCGCGTCGCTGACGTTTCTCGTCTTCGCGGCTTGCCAAGGCGTCGAATGGAAGCAGTTCATCCATCCTCGCAAGAGCGGACCGCGAGATCCTGAGGACGGTACGCAGCACGGATTGTGGCGCTATTGGTACGACTTCGACCGAAAGCATCCCCAGGCGCAGGGCACGTGGAAGAAGGACCGCCAAGACGGTCAATGGCGGTATTGGTACGAGAACGGGCAGCTCGAATGGGAAGGTGGCTTCGCTTCGAATCGACTCGATGGGCTGAGCACGTTCTGGTACGAGGACGGGAACACGCGAACGAGCGGCATCTACGACGCGGGGCTGGAAGAGGGCGCTTGGAGCTTCTGGACCGAGAGCGGCGAGCTCGATCAGCAGGGTGAGTTCGCTGCCGGAGTTCCGACCGGTCGGTGGACGTACTGGTATCCAGACGGCTCGCCGAAGGCGGATGGGTTCCGATGGAACGGCGCCCGCATCGGAGTCTGGCGCTTCTGGGACACGAGGGGAGCACGCTACGAAAAGGCGTACCCGGCGCCGAGCGGCGTCGAGATCGCCGCGGAGGAGTGGGAGAACGGAACGCCGAAACGCGAAGGCGTCGTCGTGCGCGGAGCGCGACATGGGCGCTGGACCACGTGGAGCGAGAACGGCGGCCGCAAGATGTCGGGCGCCTTCCAGGACGGCAAGCCGCACGGTCTCTGGATCGCCTGGGCCGAGGACGGCTCCCTCCGCGCCGCCGGCCGCGTGGAGCAGGGCCGTATCGTCGGGCCGTGGCATGTCTTCAACGACGGCACTTGCACCGTGATGCCGAGCGACACGTTCGATCAGCCCGGTTCCGGCACCGCCGCGGGCGTCGTCGTGGACGACTCGGTTCCGGTCGAGCGGCTGATCGCGTCGTGGATCGACGAAGCCGCGGCTCCCGCGCCCGCTCAGCTCGATACGCGCGCCGCCTCGGGCGATCCCGAGCCGCCCGCGCAGCTCGTCGAAGCCACCGAACGGCGGCCCCGAGTTCCATTGCGCGCGCAACCGTGGACCGTCACGGAAGAGGAGAACATCGACTATCTCGTCACGCGCTACACGAAGGGCGCGAAGGCGGCGAAACCGCCGCCGGGCAGCCGCTACGGAAAGGTGGTTCGCGCCGCGCCGAAGGGCGACACGAAGCGCGCGTCACAGTCGATCGGCAAGCCGCTTCCGGCGACGCAGTTCACGACGGGCGAGGGAGAATCGATCGACCTGACCGCGTTGCGCGGCAAGAAGATCGTTCTCGTCGTGCTGCGCGGCTACGCCGGGATGGTGTGCGTGTACTGCACGACGCAAACGCAAGCCCTCGCCAATGCGGCAGCGAAGTTCGCCGAGCACAACGCCGAGGTGCTCGTCGTGTATCCGGGCCCCGAGGACGGATTGCCGGCGTTCCTCGAGGCGTACCGTTCGCTGTCGAAGGGCGTGCCGCCGCCGTACAAGCAGCTGGCGGATCCGGACTTCAAGCTCGTCGCTCCGCTCGGATTGCGCGGCGATCTCGCGATTCCGGCGACGTACGTTCTCGACGAAACGGGAATCGTCCGATGGGCGTACGTCGGCTCCAGCGTCGACGATCGGCCCGGCACGGACGAGATCTTCGCGCAGCTGGAGTCCATGGCCAAGCCATGAGCGACGACGGAGGTCGCGCGCGAGGCGCTCGCACTCCCGACGAGGACGTCGAGCGCACGTGGATCGACCCCCGCGTACCGAAGCCGCCCTCCGCGGAGGAGGTTCGTCCCGGTCCCGACGCGACGATGCGCGTCGGCGAGGACGTCGCAGACACGCTGATCCAACCCGCCGCCGAATCGAATTCGCTGCCCGAAGTGCCGGGCGTGGCGCTGAGCTCGCTGATCGGTCACGGCGGAATGGGCGTCGTGTACAAGGGAGTGCAGACGTTCCTCGACCGCACTGTGGCGGTAAAGCTCCTGCACCCGCGATTCCGCGGCGGCGACTTCGAGAAACGATTCCATCGCGAAGCACGGATCCTGGCGGGATTGACGCACCCGCACATCGTCGCATGCCATCAGGCGGGCGTGACGCGCGCCGGCGATTGCTTCCTCGTGATGGAGTTCATCGACGGGCCGAGCCTGCGCCAGTGGCTCGACCGCGGCGAGCCGCTGGCGCTGTCGCAATCGCTTGCCGTCTGTCGCGACATCGCGACCGCGCTGATGCACGCGCACGGCGCGGGGATCATCCATCGCGACGTCAAGCCGGAGAACATCCTCTTGCAGCGCGACGAGCGCGCCGCGGCGGGATCGGAATTCCCCTATCACGCCAAGCTCGCCGATCTGGGCCTCGCGCGGCCCAGCACGCACGATACCGACCGCCTGTCTTTGACCGAGCCGGGAGTCGTGATGGGGACTCCGGCGACGATGGCGCCGGAGCAATTCGACGATCCCGACGGCGTCGATTGGCGCGCCGACGTCTACGGATTGGGCTGCGTGCTCTATCACATGATCACTGGAGAGCTCGCGTTCCCGCAGCGCACGATGTCGAAGCTCATCGCCGAGAAGACGTCCGCGGCGTCGCAGCCCGATCCGCGGCGCATCCGGCGCGAGGCGCCGCCCGAGGTCGCCGAACTCGTCCGCAGCATGCTCGCGACGAGCGTCGACGACCGTCCGAAGAGCTACGACGAGTTGATCGGGCGCCTCGACGGCCTGATGAGCCTCGCGCGCGCGCCCGCGACGCGCCGGGCGCCGCGCTCGATGCGGATTGCCGCCGTTGCGGCGGGAGCGGCGGCTCTCGCAGGGACGGCTTGGCTCCTCTGGCCGAGCGCGTCCGAGCCATCGGAGGGGGATCCGCCGATCGTGACGCCACTTCCAGTCGCCATGGATCCCAACGCGCGTCCCCCGGGTGGAGACCAATCGAATCGCGTCGATCCAGCCATCCCCGAAGCGATCGCGCCGCGGACACCGGACGCTCCGGTCGTGAACGACGCCGGGCACACGGATTCGACGGAAGCGCTAACGGTCGATCCGCCGGCTCCGTTGCAGCGGCCTGTGGTGAGCGGCACGGAACGAGTGGAAGCAGGCGATTGGGTCGTGCTCGCCGCGAGCGAGAGCAACCCGGCCGACGGAAGGCACCTGCGCTATGAGTGGATTCGTGTCCTCGGACCGGAGATCGGTTCGACTCCGCCCCCGACGCCGCAGCTGCGATTCCTCGCGCCGGAAGCGCCGCGGGATTACCAGATGCGATGGACGCTGCGGATCGACGACGGCCGCGAGCACGCGGACAGCGAGCCGTTCACGGTCTCGGTCGAAGCTGACCCGTTCCTCGGGCCGATCGCGCCCGGGGAGTCGCTGTCGCTCTTCAAGGACGTGCGCAACGGCGAGCTCACATCGTGGGTCACGTTGCGCCGCGACGGCACGTTCAACCTCCATTCGGAGCGGCCCGGCGTCGTCATCGCCGAATCGAGCAGCGCCACGGGAGCCATGAGCGCGACCGCGCTGCGACGCGGCGGCTGGCGGCTCTCGGGATGGCTCGCGATCATGTCGTCGGCGCCGGCCGTTCCGAAAGCGGTCCCGTTCGGACTCCTGCTCGAGGCTCGCGACGGAACCGGAGCCGTGATCTCGCTCGAGCATCGAGAGAACCGCGTGCACGCGCGCCTTGGCGCGGTTCGCTTCGTCTCGGACGATGATTGGACGCTCGAGACGTCACACTCGCAGGGCACGGCAGAGATCGCGCAGGAGCTCGCCTTCGAAGCCCGATGGAACGGACGCGAGCTCAGCGTCGCGTTCGAAGGAGAGGCGCCCTGGACGCTTCCGCTCTCGTCGCGTCCGCGGCGACTCTTGATGTACGTGCGCGGTCACGTCGCGGGATCGATCCGGTCCCTGCAGTTGCGCGCGCTTTGAACGGCGCCGCGGGCGGCGCCCGCGCAACCCGTCGGACGCCCTTCCCGCGCGCTGCGCGGCCTACCGATGAATTCGTGCGCGAATTCGGTGGATTGGAAGGCCCTGGATCGCCGACGAAGATCCATGCGAACGGGCTGGACCGAGCCGCGAGCCGGTCCGCGTCGCGAGGAATCATGCGCGGGATGCAGAAGCAGGTCATCGAGTCGCAATCGATCACCAGCTGGCTGGACGTCGAGCGAGTCGTCCAGCGATTCAACGCTTGGCCGGGGGCGAGCCACCGCATCCAGATCGCATTGAGTTTCTATCGATTTTGTCTCGTGGCGGATTACCCGAAGCTGTCGTTCGGCGATGCGGCGGGCGAGCTTCTCGCGATCGACTACCACTGGCCGGTCGACACGGTCGTCATCAAGCCGAACACCGAGCTCCTGACGTACGCCGTGCACTTCTACGCGGACGAAGTTCGAGGATCGAATCACCCGCCGTTCATTCCGATCGCGATCGATCGAGACGGAAGGTTGCTCGCCGCGAAGCTCGTCGGACTCGTGACCGAGCCCGGCACGTCGCCGACGAGTCTGGGGTTCGTCCCCAGTTCGACGCATCACGCGGTCAAGCTGCGCGCGCTCGAGCCCCTGATCGCGCTGAAGAGTCGCGCTTCCGGCGCGATCGACGTGTGGGGTGAGCGCCCTCGCGGATACCTCGTGTCCGGAGGGGGAATCCAATATCGACTCGCCGGCGCGCGGATGCGCGATCCACGAGCCGTGGAGATCGTCACCGAGCGTGACCGCGGCCGCGTCGCCGGTCGGTGAAGGAACTCGGCGCACGGCCGAACCCCTGGCTCGGGCGAAGCCGCGCCGCGGCTCGGTGACAGGAATCCCCGCAGTGGCCGGAGCGAAGGCATTCCGAGGGAAGCCATCTCGGCGCGAGCGTGATATTCTCCTCCCCCCTTCCCGCGGGGCTTCGCTGCTCCCATCGCTTCCCCTGTCGAATTCATGGCGTCGCGTCTCGACCCCATGTCGAACTCGCTCCACAACGATCCGCTGCTCGAAGAGGTGCCGGATGTCGAGGGCTACAAAGTTCTCGAGCCGTGCGTGCTCTATTCGAAGGTCGGTCAGGGCGGGATGGGCGCCGTCTACAAGGGCAAGCACCTCAATCTCGAGATCGACGTCGCGGTCAAGTGCCTGAAGCGCGCGCTCGCGGTCGAGGGGCTGAGCTTCATCCAGCGCTTCCAGCGCGAAGCGCGCATCGCGGCGAGCATCCACCACCAGAACCTGGTCCAGGTGTACGACGTCTCGCACCGCAACGGCGTCCATTACCTCGTGATGGAGTTCGTCTGCGGCGAGACGGGTCGAGACCGCGTTCGTCGAAAGGGAGCGCTCGCCGAGAGCGAGGCGCTCAACATCATGCGCGGCGCCGCGGCCGGACTCGCGGAAGCTCACACGCATCGCATCGTTCACCGCGACGTCAAGCCCGACAACATCCTGATCTCGCAGGACGGACGCGTGAAGGTTTCCGACCTCGGGCTCGCGAAGGCGCTCGAAGCCGAGAGCGGGAACACGCTGACGCAAGGCGTCATGGGCACGCCGCAGTACATGGCTCCCGAGCAGTGGGAGGACGCGGCGCACGTCGGCCCTCCGGCGGACGTGTGGGCGCTGGGCGCGACGCTGTACTTCCTGCTCGCGGGGAAGGACGCGATCGCGCCGAGCAACATGAAGCAGGTCTGCCGGCAGATCTGCGTCGAGCCGTTCCCGGACATTCGCTTGGTTCGCAAGGATCTGTCCGAGGAGACGCTGCGGATCCTCGCGAAATGCGTCGCGACGGACGCGAAGGCGCGCTACCCGGACTGCCGCGAGCTCCTGCCCGATCTCGAGCGAGCCCTCGCGAAAGACCGCACGTCGCTGGCGCACGACGCGAGTGACGAGACGCGCGTCGACGACGCCATGGTTTCGCCTCCGCCGCCCGAGAGCCTGGCGAAGATTCGCATCGCGATGGACAGCAAGGTCATGGGCTCGAGCAAGAAGAGCTCGCCGCGTTCGTCCGACGACGCGACGGACTCGCTGTCGCACGTGCACATGCATGCACTGACGCCGCCGCCCGAGCCGGCTGCACCTCCACCTCCCCCCCCGCGGAAGTCGATTGCGAAGCCGCTCTCGATTGCCGCAGCCTGTGCGGGATTGATCGTGGTCGCGTTCTTCTTCGGACGAGGCTTCATCGGTGCGGCTCCGATTCCCACCGTCAAGGCGGGCGAGAAGGAAGAACCTCCGAAGGTCAAAGGCGACCCGACGCAACCTGGCGGAGATGAAAGGCCGATCGTTGCTCCGACGCCGACGATCGAGCTCGATCCGACATTCCCCGGTGGCGTCGGTGTCGTTTCGAACGCGCGCGTGACGTTGACGGGTCACATCACGAACGCTCCTGAATCCGGCGTGTGGATCGAAGGCGCATCCGACGCACCGCAGCGCATCGAGGTGAGCGCGAAGGGGGCGTTCGCGCATTCACTGGCGCTTCCCCGCAAGGGTCAGCACACGCTGCGGATTCGAGCCGAGGGCAGCTCCACGACGCCCGAGGTCGTGCTCACGCTCGACTCGGACGAGCCTTCGATCGAGTGGATCGATCCCGTCGGCTCGCCGGCGAGGATCGGCGGCGGCGAACGTTCGGTGAAGGCTCGCGTCCGCGACGCGACGCGCGTGGTGGGCGTGCGCTTCGAGGTGGGATCCCTCCCCCCGATCGATGGAGCCGCCGGCGACGACGGCGTGTGGTCGGCGACGCTCGCGCCGCTCGGCGAAGGGATCCACCCGCTCCGCGTCCATGCGACCGACGAGGCGGGCAACACGAGCGCCGGTGAGGTCGAGCTGCAGGTCGACACCACCGGACCGAGGCTCGTCTCGGTCACTCCGTCAGCGCGCGACGCGCTGTCGCCCGGCAAGCACCACGTTCGCGTCGAGTTCGACGAGGCGCTCGCGGATGTTCGCTTCCGCAGCGGCCCGACTGCGGGCGCGCGGGCGAACGGGACCGAGCTCGAGTTCGACGTCATCGTGCCCGAGCAACGCGCCGACGCGCTCACCGTCGAGCTCGATGCGCTCGACGATCTCGGCAACTCGCTCGCGTGCAAGCTCGACTGGCGCGTGCTCACCGAGCCGCGCTTGCCGGAGGGCTGGATCGCCGCGGCTGGCGCGAGCTTCGGAGCACGCGACTGGGCGACGCGAGTGGTTGACCCGCGATCCGACATCGAGTTCGTGCTCACGGAGATCGCGGACGGCGAGCTCGCGTACGTCGCGTGCACCGAAACGACGCGCGCGCAATGGCGCGGCGCCGGTCGCACGTTCAACTCGATGCAAGAGAAGCAAGCCGGGGCGACCGACGACCACCCGATCACGTTCGTCAGCGGGCGCGAGGCCGCCGAGTTCTGCGCTCACTACGGCTACCGCCTTCCGACCGTCGCCGAGTGGCAGCGGATCGCGACCCAGGGAGCGAAGCGCGACCTCGCGATCGACGGCGACGCCAAGGAGCTCGATCAGTACGCTTGGCTGCTCGGCGGCAGCGCGAGCGGTCGAGTGCAGCCCGTCGGTCAGCTCAAACCTTCGCACGAGCTCTTCGACGTGCACGGCAACGTCTGGGAGCTGTGCACGGTCGCCCGCAGCGTCGACGGCAAGGGCGCGACCTTCAAGAAGAAGGGGGGCTCGGTCATGTCGCGCGCGGCGGACTGCAGAGTATCGGAGACTCGAAACGCCGATGGATCTGGCGTCGATGACACGGGATTCCGTGTGCTGTACGAGACTCCGCACGAGCCCGAGGAGGAAAAATCGCCGGCCTCCACGCCCGGCGAGAAATGACATCATCATCGAGGAGGAGATCGAAACCATGACGCTATCGCATCGTGTACAACCCCCCTTCGCAGCCGCGCTGCTGGTCGCTGTCGTGCCTCTCACGGCGTGCCAGTCCACGCCGCGCTCGGTGCGACCGGAATGGAGCTGGGAAAAGCCACTGACTTTCACGACGACCGCCACTCCGACGAAGAAGCTCTACTTCAAGTGGCAGGACATCGAGGCGGTGGACGAGTTCGACAACATCAAGATGGAAGTCATCGAGGTCCTCACGTCGCCGCCGTACAACCTCGAGCTCGTGCCCTCTCCGGACGAGGCCGACTACGCGTGTCACGTCATGCTGAGATACTTCAACGTCAATCCGAAGTCCGACGACGGCGGGACGCTCGTGACCCGCGCCGGAGACGTCGAGGGCGGATTCCCCGGGTGGCTTCGCTCCGACGGCACGATCGCGGAGACCGTCAAGTCCCCAGTCCACATCCCGCCGCTCAGCAACGCCGGCGCAAACGAGTGGGACATCCTCATCGACTTCGCGATCGGCGAGAAAGGCGGCGAACAGAACGCGCCAGAGAAGTTTGTTCGGCGCGAGGGGCGACTCCTCGGTTCGGTCACAGGCTCCGGACTCAAGCGCGAACAAGCGTTGTGGCTCGTTCGATATGGAAGCTTGCCTCCCGAGCCCGTCAAGCAGAAGGACGGCACGATCGTGCCGCCCGTCGAGCCCGCGACGTCGAAAGAGCTCGTGAACAAGCTCGTCAAAGCGATGTTGCCGCTGCCGTGATCCGTGATCGCGCAGCCAGTCTGCGCTTTCACGGGATTCCGCCGCACATCCATGTGGAGAACTCATCGGGACGCTCGCGTTGTGCAGCGTCGCGTCACGCGACCAAGGAGTGCCAATGACACGTGCTCCCATCCCCACTCCCGCCACCCTTATCACAACGACTCCCGCGCGAGCGGCGAGCGAATCCGTCCCCGTCGACGATCTCCTCGCAGCGACGCCTTCGTCGATGACGCCGGTCATCGGACATCTCGACGGCCTCGACGACGAAGGACGAGTGCTGTTCCGGTCCGATGCGATCGGTGCGACACCCGTCCCCGTGACGATCGGACTCCCCATCACCGACGACGAGCTGGTGCGAGCGGCGCGCAGCCAAGCGCGTGCACTGGTGTTCGAGTGTCAGGGCTCATGGCCTCGCCGAGTCCTCGCCGGACTGCTGCGCGACCGCGTCTCGGAAGCGGCGCGCACAGCCCCTCCGGGGGAGATCGCCGTGGAGGTCGACGGCGCGACCGTTCGCTTGAACGCACAGAAGGAGATCGTGCTCCGGTGCGGAAACGCGTCGCTGTCGCTGCGTCAGGACGGTCGCGTCGTGCTCAGCGGGACCTACGTCCTCTCCACGTCACAGGGCCCCAACAAGATCAAGGGCGCGACGATCGCGTTGAATTGAAGAGCGGCGCGAGGCTCCGGACCATGGCCCAACCGACGATCGACGCGAGGCTCGGGACAATGGTGCAACGGACGATCGACGCGAGACTCCGGACGACGGTGCGTCGGTGACATCGAGCGCGGTTCGCACGCCCGTGATGATCGACGTGCTAGAAGAGCACCTCGACGAGCTCGCGACGCTCGCGATCCAACGGCGCAAGCTCCTGTTCGCGCCGGACGTGACCGCACAGCGGTTCCGCCGTCACGAGGACCGGATCGAGGCGCATCGCGACGGACTCCGAGTCGGCGGCGCCGAGAGCGTGCGCCTCGCGGTCGAACGGCTGAGCGACGAGAACCCGTGGTTCGTCGCCGCGGCCGTGCGTGTGTGGGTCGAGCAGAGCGACGAGCCCATGCCGGTGATCCTCGAGCGCCTCGGCTCCGTGCCGCCCAAGCTACATGCGGCGTGGCGCGAAGGACTGCGCTCATGCGCGCGCGCTCGAATCGAAGCGCTCGTCGCGGCGAACACGACACGTCCACGACCGGAATCGCTCGCGCTCATCACCGATGCTGCCGGATGGCATCACCTCTTGCACGGATCCGAAGCACGCTCGCTCGTCGCTCACGAGCGATCGGACGTCCGCCGTTCGGTCGCGCGGCACTCCGACGACGAATCCTCGCTCCAGGAGCTCGTCCGAGATCGCGATCTCGACGTGAGACGCGCCGCGCTGTGGAGCTTGGCGCGCACACGCTCCGAAGCGGGTCTCGAGATCGCACGGACTTGGTGCGACGCCGCGGAGCCCGATGCATTCGCATTGCGCGTGGTCGGGATCGTGGGCGTGCAGGCCGACGGAGATCGGATCGCGCGGCACCTCGATCACGAGCACGCGGGAGCTGCGGCGTTGCACGCGCTCGGCGACTTGGGGTCGCTGCGTTTCGCGGACTCCATCCTCGCGCGCATGTCGTCACCGAACGAAGCAATTGCAGCATCCGCGCGCGAAGCCTGTGAGCGAATCGTCGGAGCGTTGGAGGAGGAAGACGCGGACAAGTCCACGCAGATCGCGCGCGCCCGATTGGCCCGATTCGCCGCTGCGAAGGAGGCGGAAGCTCGATGGATGTGCGGCGAGCCCCAACCGTGGTCGAAGGCCGCGCAGGTCGAGCCGATGGCTTCGCTGTGGCGTCGCGCGGTGACCGCCCCGACCGACGGGGATGACGCGCGACGTCCGAGGCGACGTGAAGTATCCGACGGGTTCTTCAGCGGAGTCCCGAGCGCGGCGGCGATTCCTGGGGAATAGACCGTTTCCGGCTCGGGTCGACTCAGCTCACACGTACGCGAGCACTGGTAGCTCGCATGTGCTCTCAAAACATCACCCACCTGAGCTCGTGCAGACTAACTCACATGCAGACTCGGCGGTGTGAACAGAACGCCCTTGAAGTTACGTGCTTCCAGTGCAGCCTTCACGGAATCGTGAATCAGGATGGTGTCAACGGACTCCGCCAGACGAAACAGTAAGAGCCCTTTGGTCTTTGTCTCGTCCACGACTAAACCACGGATGCTTGCGTCAATCTGGCGCGACGGATTGTCTGGAGAGAACGCTGTCTTGCCGAGGTCGGCCGCACTCACGAGCCCGACGATGTTGTACGCCTTGTATCCGGGAATCAGGAGGGATCCGTCCTCACTGTGGATGATCGCCTCGTAAGTATCGATGTTATCCACGCCCGCCGATTGCAATGCATCGAGAAACTCGACGCTCATGATCTGTGGCACGCCCTTGAAGACCGGTGGATCGGACTGTTCGTAACCCGTCTTTATCCTTACAGGGATCGGTACGCTGGGTGGCTTCGTGAACGACTTCCCCCCCATCCACCCAACGAATGCACTTGGTTTGGGGAGTGAATTAAGTAGCATCGCGTTAGGATTTCCCCCGGCGCTAAGAACCCAATAGGAATGGTTGGTGTCGGTCATTCTACTTTCCTGCTAGAGAACTGCTCGCACCGCCGGCGTAGCCGCGGCCTTCTCGAGCGTCGCGGCATACGTCATGGTCAGATCATCCGTGAACGCGGGTGACCGCCAGATCCCACCGACCAACAGAGTCTTCATTTCACCGGAGAGTGCATCGAGCCGCCCGGGAAGACCCATCGGCGGGTTGACCTTGTCGTCACTGGTCTTTTCCTTATCCAACGGGCAGGCTCCTTCGACCATTGCGCAGAGTTTCTCTGCGATCTTCTCGAGGATCCCTGCGACCAGCTCAGAATAGTCAACGTGCCGCATGTGGAACTGTCGCCCGCCTGAAGCGCGAATCGACTCCGCTACATATGCTGCTCTGAACTGATGGACCAAGGCGACGGCTGCAGCTCCATCGGCAGCCTCGAGTGCAACGAGACCCGCTTCATTGCCCCAGATGTTCGAACCCATCGAGATCGCGTATGGACTCGGCAACCATACGCCATTCTGCGCGCGGTTGACGTCATAGCCGACCGACTTCCCCTTCTTGATGACGCTAGCCACCCCGTCCTTGAAATGGGTGATCACCGCGTCGTCGCCTAGGAATGCGACCAGAGGGTTTCCTTTGAGAGATTCGTTGCCCGGAACAAGATGGTGTGGTGCATATTGAAGCGGGTACTCTTTTGGCTTTGAATCCTCGAATCGAATCTGGAACTTGGATTTTATCTTCCCGTCCGACTTAACCGTGTACTTCAACTTGTCGCTGCGAGTTTTGTACGAGACGGAGACTCTGTCGGCGCTCGGTGGATTGTCACCTGCCGCGATCATCTTCAGCTTCAGTTGCCCGCCGAGATTCTTCGGCATCGGCCCATCATCGTCGCCGTCGGTCGGAGCCATCGTGGCAGCGGATGCCTGGCTCTTGTTGTGCCACGGGCATGTGTCCTCGCTGTGATCGATCCCCGAAACGAAAGCCGGTGGGCTAATCAATTCACCTAATTCAGTCATGGTCAGCCTCGCCTGCGGACTCCTCTCACCCCATGATGTTCTTCTTGTTGTGGAACAACGGATCGCCCAACCGACATGCGTTCTTTCCTTCGATCTTCACGTCGAACGAGTACATCATGAACTCGCAGGCACCCTTGATCGAGTTGCTCATGACACCGCCGACGCTCCCGGCCTCGTCACCGGCGCTCATCATGTAAGTCGCCCCCTTCACCATCGGCATCTGACCATCGCACTTCACGGACGTCGGCCCGTCCGACGTGTCGGAGGCCTTGCCGATGTTCGGGTAAGGAATGGGAATCGGACCTCCAGGTGTCGGTGTCTTGCACACATCGGGGAAGACCATGCTCATCCCTCCGCTGCCCTTGTGCGCGACTCCTCGTAAGTTTGCGAATATCGTTGCCATCAGCGCATCCCCCACTTCTGCGCACGCCGGACGAGCGCTGCGCCTCGTTCCTCACGATCGGACGAACAGTACACGAGGCACGGTTCCGCGACGTACCCTTGTTGCACACCAAGTGCACCGAGCCCGAGCATCACCGGGCCGAGCGCTGCGCCCACGTCTCCGAAGCAGTCGATTGGATGCTCAACGTGCATCGATTCGGCGAACCGCGATCTACTTCGAAGGTATGCAGTGCCCCACTCCTTCGCTCCGAAGTTCTCTCCGTTGAGGCTCGCGAAGACCGTCTCGACCGGCGCGTCGGCGGCGCCGGGCACAGCGAATAGCGATTGAAAGGTCTTCGCTAAACCGTCACCACGGTAGGCCTCGGTGCTGTATCGATGTCCAGTCTCTACGCCGGTTGCGACGGCCGCGATATGTGCGAGGGGGGCGTTGCGCTCGCCGTTCGGCGCGGCGCCTGCGTTCGCAGACCGCAGCCAGAGGAACGCGGCACCCTCGCCGGGCGCAAACCCATCCATGACGCCGTCGGCGAGAACACGGGACTCCCGGTCCAGGACGTCGAGCAAATACAAGTCGAGGTAGCTGTCGACTCCTCCGACGAGCACCTCTCGCGCGGCCCCACCCTCGAGCAACTTGATTGCTTCCGCCAAGGCCAGAATGCCTGCGGCGCGTCCGTTCGCAATCATGTGGCTCGCGTCTTGATGGAACGTCACACCCGACTGCTTCGCCAACTGGTCGAGGAACGACGAGCCAACCGGATCCGGACGCCCCGGGATGCTCTCTGGCACGCCGAGAAAGACCGGGGTATCGGAGTGTGAGTTCGTTCCTCGAACTGCTTCCCGAAGCGCGGAGCCCGCGAGCTTCAACATCCGCGACTGACGCGACGTCAGGCCGCGGGTCGTGAGCAGCGACTCCTCGAGCGGATCCAGCTGATCCTCGGGCACCGTCGCGAGCACCATCGGATGAAAGCGGCGATTGTGGATCGACGATTGGCGTTGACGCGCGATGCCGGCGCGCACCGATGCAGCCGTTTGTCGCGCGCCAATGCCAATCGGCGTCGTCATGCCGATGCCGATGATGTCCGCGCCGCGACCGGCCACGGTCAGACTCCTCCTTCGAGCCGCAGCGACTTCATCGCGATTCCGACTTCCTCGACCTTGAGTGTGGCCTTGTCGCACGACGTCGCGCCGCGCCAGAGCATCGTGAGCCGTGAATCGTCGGACTCGATCAGCACGGTTTCCAAATTCAATCGCGGGTTCTCGGTCTTGCCGGCCACGCGCACCGTCGCGTCTAGCTCACACACCGGGAGCTTGAATCGCAACGGACCATCGGGCGCGACGTGCACGGCTTCGACGGGTTCGCCGCCGCTCAGATACTTCTGGGCGACCAGGTCAGGATGCGCAGCGTGGAAGTAGCGCGCGTCGAAGTCCTTCGGAAGATAGGGAGCGCGACTCTCGAGCCAAGCGGCATCGTACGTTCCGGCGAACGACCTCCGCGGTTCCCACGAGGCTGCGATAAACCCGAATCCGGCGGGAGTCGGTCGCGCGCCGGGCTTGCGCTTGAGCTGCTTCGGGTCCTCGATGTTCGGAACTCTGGTCTTGCGGATTTCGCCCCGGCGGCGTTTCCCTGCGAAGCCTTGGCCCACCGGGTTGCGCGCTTCAAAGTAGGCGCGTGGTCGACTTCCCGCGATCACGTGCGCACCACCGCACGCACGTTCGTAGACGAGCGGCATCGATCGAAATGGAGCAGGGGAACTCGGGCGCAATCCGAAGAGCCCAAGACTTGAACGCCATTTGCGCTCTCCGAACACGCGCAGAGTCTTTTTGTGATCGCCGACGGCAAGGGAAACGTCGAGCTGCGTCACCGAGCGACCATCGGGCGCCCAGGCTTGCCCCACGAGCGCTATGTCCGTCGAAGGCTTCAACAAGTGCACGTCGGCCGCGTACTTGAGGCTAGACGCGCCAGGCTCGCCCCAATACTCGTCCGACATGCGTAGAGGAACCTGTTTGGGAGCGACTTCGACGCGAGGCTTCAGCGAGAACGTCGCCTTGATTGCGACGTAGAGCGTGTCGACGCCTTGCGGATCGGGCAGCACCGAGATTTGCGCAGCGAACGGAGTCGTGTTCTTAAGCTGAAGCATGCGCGGGCTTCGATCGAGAGTCCATCAGTTCTGCGTGATCTTCGACCCCTTGATCACGACGTCGCCTGAGCCTTCGATCTTGATCTTGTTGCCCTTGATCGTGATGTCGCCGTTCTTCTTCATCTGAACGGTCGCGTCCCCTGTCTTGAGCACGATCTCGTCGTCGGCTTGGATCTGAATCGACTTGGCCGAGAACGCGTAGCCCTTCGTCACAGCTTCCTTCGCGGCGCCTTGGACCGTGATCGTCGAGTCCTTGGCGATCGAGAGACTCGATTGACCGTTGATCGTCGTCGAACTGTCCTTCCCGACCGTGAGCGTCATGGCCCCGCCGACGTCCTCGGCCAGATCATTGGTCACCGTCATGGTGCGCTTCTTACTGACGCTCACGCTCATGTCGCCGCCGACGCTCTCGCTGTGATTGCCGCCCACTGAAACCGACTTGTTGTCGGCGACGTCCTCCGACTTGTTTGCCCCGACCGACAGCGTCCGATCCTTGGCGACCGCCTCGCTCCGATTGTTCCCCACCGAAATCGACTGATCGTTCCCGATCTCGACCTTCTGATCGTGCCCGACGTTGAGCGCCTGGTCGTTCTCGACGACGTTCGTCTGATCCTTCTGCGCGTGCAGGTAGACGAGCTCGGAATCCTTCTTGTCCTCGAAGCGCAGCTCGTTGAACGTCTCTGGGTCGCCGCCTTTGGACGAGCGCGACTTGATCCCGCTCTGCGTCTGATTCGCGGGCACCTCGTACGGCGGCGTCTGATCGGCGTTGTACACGCGGCCGACGATGATCGGGCGGTCAGGATCTCCTTCGAGGAAGTCGACGATCACCTCGTGACCGATGCGCGGGTGGAAGACGACGCCCCAGTTCTTGCCCGCCCAGTTCTGCGCGACGCGCACCCAGCACGAGCTCTTCTCGTCGTTCTTACCTTCTCGATCCCAGTGGAACTGGACCTTCACGCGACCGTACTTGTCGGTGTGGATCTCCTCTCCGCTCGGACCGACCACGATCGCGGTTTGCGGACCCTGTACGACCGACTTGGGAGTCACGCGCGGCGGCCGGAAGGCGACCGCGGCGGGAATGCAACGGAACGAATTGGAGTATGTCACCGTTCCGCTGCCGCTCTCGCGGTAGGACGTGTCCCGCGCCGTGTGCCGCAGTCCTACGAGGACGTATTCCTGATTCTCTTCGTTCGCGCACTCGTGCGAGGCGAGCGTGAACTTCCCTCCGATCGTGAACGATCGACACGAGCTCTCGCCCTCCACCACGTCGTAGCCCGCCTCCTCCTCCTCCATGCGCAGTCGAACGCGCGCGTCGCCGCCGGAGCCGTCCGCGAACTTTCCGGGATAGTCGTAGATCTCGAACGGATCCGTGTCCGGCAGATCGACGACCGTGTTCACGTTCGACCGCAGCTTCGAGAGCGGCGTCTCGAAGTTGAAGTCGGCGTGCGCCCACGCGCCCGAGACGAACCCGTAGCGGTGCTCCCAGCGCGAAACGTGATTGGGAGTGAACGTTCCGGGCGAGAACGGAACCGAGTCCTCCTTGCACGGCACGTACGCGCGCTTCGAATCGCCCAGCACGAGGACGTCTTTGTCTTCCTCGTGTCGAATGGAATAGAAGATTCCGGCGTCCTCGAACAGGCGCGAAAGGAAGCTCAGGTCCGACTCGCGGTACTGGACGCAATAATCGAGCTTGGGGAGCGCGCCGCTGATCCCGCCGGTCTCGTAATCCGCGAACTTGAGCTCGCCCAGGAGCTGCTCGGCGATCTCGACGACGCTCTTGCCCTGAAAGATCCGGCACCCCGACCGCTTCGCCAGGAACCAGAACCACGGCACGACCGAAGCGCGATAGCTGCGAAACTCGCGCGCGACGAGATTGCCCGCCGAGAAGCGAGCGACGCGTCCGTGAAACCACCGCGGATCGCTTCCGCTCTCGGAGACGGTGACCGTGATCGGCTTGCCGACGATGTCCGCCGGCGCGATCCCGTGGTCCTCTGACAAGAGATCGACCTCGAAGAGGGAGGGACGCGACATCTCCTCCGTGCCCGAGAATCCCTCGAGCAAGAACGCGTCCTTGCCGAGCGGGGTCGCGACCGAGATCGACCGTTGCTGTTGTTGGAACGCGGGGCTCATGGATCGGAGCGATTGAGCCGAGGTCGGCCCCGCGCGCTCAGGCGAGTTGCAGGATCTGCTCCGAGAGCTCGCGACCGCGATCGGAGCACGATGGCATCCCGCCCGGCGCGCCTAGACCGGCGCAGAGCGATCGGCGACTGCGCCGATCACACCTTCTTGGCGAGCATGAGGTCGTAACCGGCGGGGTGCGGAGCATCCTTGGCGTGGTCTTCCTTCCAAGGAATGTACTTCGTCACGATCTTCGTGAAGTTCAGCGAGAACGACTCCATCGGACGCTCCCCGGAGCTCGACACGTTGTAGGAGCTGATCACCGCGTTCTCGAGCTCGTACTCGAGATAGGTTTCCAGCTTGTCCTGCGAGGTGCGGCAGAAGTGGACCTTCACCTTCTTGCCCTTGCCCGTGCACGCTTCCGCGAACAAGTAAGGCGACGCCTGATCCATCTCCTTCGTCACCGCGATCTCCGAAAAGCTCGGCGCGGAGACCTCGCGGTTCTTGGTCGCTCCCGCCGGAGTCGACACTCCGCGCGCGACGCCGT
>CAZQHA010000016.1:0-15612 GCA_964592795.1 uncultured Planctomycetaceae bacterium
GCGGCTCTTGATCTTGTCCCCCATCGCCTCGATCGCGCCCGGAGGCGGACCGATCCACACGAGCCCCGCGTCGATCACGGCGCGAGCGAACTTCGCGTTCTCCGACAGGAATCCGTAGCCGGGATGGATCGCCTCGGCGCCGCTCTTCTTCGCCGCTTGGATGAGCTTCTCCGCGACGAGATACGTCTCCGACGGCAAGTTGCCGCCGAGCGGCACGGCGACGTGCGCCATGCGCGTGTGCAGCGCCTTCGAGTCGAAGTCCGAGTACACCGCGACGCACTCGATGCCCATCTCGCGCGCGGTGCGGATGACGCGCAGCGCGATCTCGCCGCGGTTCGCGATCAGGATGCGTCGGAACATGAGGGCGCACATGAGAACAACGCGGGTGGGATCTGACCAGAGGCCAGCGTCGATTGATGTCCTTTCTCGCCGCGGATAGCTTCTCGCCGAACGTGCGCCCGACACCGATGCGCTGGCTCGTCGCGACCCTTGTCTTGGCGGTGATCGGCGCGACGGCGCTCGTCGTCCGCCGGGTCGTCACGGATCCGAGCGTTCCGCTGCTCATCGACGACGGCGGCGGCCGGTGGATCGGAGTCGATCGACCGCCAGAGGTCATGGGTCACGTCGACGTCGAGTCGACGTGCGGATTCCGGCGCACGTTCGACGTCGCCGCGCCGCTCGCGTCGGCGAAGCTGACGTTCCGCGCTCTGAAGCGCGCCGACGTGATCGTCGACGGCCGCACGGTGCTCACCGCGACGGACGACGAATCGAAGTGGAAGGAAGGGCTCGCGGGAGATCTCGCGCCATTGCTCACGCCCGGACGGCACGAGCTCGTGATCGTCGTGAAGAACTCGCACGGACCGGCGTGCTTGCTCACGTCCGGCGACCAGCCTTTCCTGTGCACCGACACGTCGTGGGAAGCGAGCACCGACGGAGCGAACTGGGGTCCGACGCGCGTTCTCTCCGAGCCCTGGACGAACCCGATGGCGGGCGCGTTCGAGAGCGCGGATCGCTCGTTCGTGTCCGTCCTTCCTTATTTATTGGCGGTGTTCGTCGTGATCCTCGGGTGGTCGCTGAAAAGCAAGGCGGCTCGTTTCGCCCCGACACCCTCGACGCTGCGCTGGATCCTCCTCATCGCGTGGACACTGCTCGCATTCAACAACATCGCGAAGCTGCCGCTGATCCTGGGCTTCGACCTCGTCTTCCACGAGGACTACGTGAAGCACATCGCCCTGCGCGCGCGTGTGCCGCTGGCGAGCGACGGCTGGCAGATGTTCCAGTCGCCGCTCTACTACCTGGCGAGCGCGCCGCTCTTTGCGATCGCGAAGTCCTGGCTCGGTGACGCCGCGGCGAGCGGGAGCCTGCGCGTCCTTCCCTTGCTCGCCGGAATCTTGCAGGTGGAGCTCTGCTACCGCGCGGTGCGCATCGTGTTCCCCGAGCGCCGCGACCTTCAGTCGTTCGGCCTCGTGCTCGGCTCGCTCCTGCCGATGAACCTCTACATCTCGCAGTACGCGGGCAACGAAGCGCCGGCGGGGTTCTTCGTCGGAGCCGTGTGCGTCGCGACGCTCGCGGTGCTGCGCTCGAGCGGCGAGCCGACGCGCAAGCAGCTCTTTTGGATCGGCGCGATGTTCGGCCTCGCGTTGCTGACGAAGGTGTCGGCGGTCCTGATGATCGCGCCCGTCGCGCTCGTTCTCCTGCGCGACAACGTGCTGCGCGGTGTGCGCCACCTCGCGATCGCGCTCGCCGTCGCCGCCCTCGTGTCGGGCTGGTACTTCGTGCGCAACTACGTCGAGCTCGGCAGCTTCGTCGTCGCCGGTTGGGATCCCGCGCGCGGCATGGGTTGGTGGCAGGACCCCGGCTACCGCACGCCGGCGGATCTCGTGCGCTTCGGCGAGAGCCTCGTGCATCCCGCGTACGCGAGCTTCGCCGGATTCTGGGACGGCGTGTACTGCACGTTCTGGACGGACGGATTCCTGAGCGGCAAGCCCGATCCGCGGATCGCGCCGCCGTGGAACTTCGGATTCCTGTGGTCGCTCGTGTGGGTCTCGGTTCCGTTCGCGATCGCGATCGCGGCGGGCGGCGTGACGAGCGTGCTCCGGCCGCGCGACGCGATGCGAAGCGGCGTGTCGTTCGCCGCGATCGCGGTCGTGATCTACCTCGCGGCGATGGCGCTGATGTTCCTCGAGGTGCCGTACTACAGCGTCACGAAGGCGTCGTACACTTGCGGCCTCGCGCCGGCGTACGCGGTGCTCGCGGCGGCGGGGTTCGCGCTCGTCGCGAAAGTCCCCGTGCTCCGAGCGGTTGGCTTCGGTTTGCTCGCGAGCTGGGCGGTCGCGGCGTACGTCGCGTTCTTCGCCGGATGACGCTTACCAGGAACTTTCGGAGGACCGAGCTCGTTCGTCCATCCTGAGGGTCGCCGTGAATCGGATCGTGCTCGGCTTCGTGCTGGTCGTGGCGCTCGTCGCCGCGCTCGTGATCTGGCTCTTCCCTCCGAGCGGCGAGCACGCACAGCCCACATCGCCATCGAGCATCGCGCCCAGCGCGATCGAATCGCCGCCCGATTCGCTCGAGCTCCCCCACATCGAACCGAACGAGCGCGCGAGCACGGCGCAAACGACCGAGGCCGCTCCGCCAACGGAAGCGAGCAAAGAACCGGAAGGCCGCGCTCCGATTGCGGCGGTCGAAGAATTCGGTCGTATCTTCGGCCGCGTCGTGCGGCCGGACGGAGCGCCCGCCGCAGAGCGCGAGCTCCACTTCCTTCGTTTCCCGAAGGGGCCGAAGCACGACGTCGTCGCGGGCGCCGAGGGCGAGTTCGACGAGCGCAATCTGCCGGTGGGCAAGTGGTACGTGTCGACTCAACCGAGTAAGAAGGAAATGGAGCAGTTCGGCGCCCCCGCCAAGGCGAACGAGATCGAGTACGCGTCGTTGCGTGTCGTGACGCTCGAGCCGCGCGGCGAGGTTGAGATCGTGCTCGGCGTGCCGCCGCCCAACGCGATTCGCGTCACCGGACGAGTTCGAGCCGACAAGCCGCGCGAAGTCATGTTGGTTTGGACTCCCGAGGGCGAATCGGCGTACGCACGGACGAAGTGGACGCGCGCGAGTTCGGAGAGCGCGTACGAGGTCATGCTCGAAACCCCGGGACGCTACGCCGTCGGCATCACAGGCGTCGGTGCGGCGAATCTGCGGCGCTCGGTCGAAGTGCCCGACACACGTGAGTTCACGTTCGACATCGACCTTGGCAAGAGTGGCATCGTGGGCCGCGTCCACACGGCGGAGGGAGTACCGGTCGCGCGTGCGACCGTCGAGCTGACGATCCGCGGCGCGCGCGAGCCCGAGCCACTCTTCTCCCGCGGGAGCTCCAGGTCCATGACGGACACCGATGGCCGATTCGCGTTCGAGCTCGTGGATCCCGGACGCTACGTGGTGACCGCGCACGGAGGTAAGGCAAAGGGCGCACCCATGCCCGCCGCCGTGATCGCGCGTGACATCATCGTCGGACCCGGAAACGGTGCGATCGAGCTCGACCTCGTCGCCCAAACCGGTGACGTGCTTCGCGGCCGGGTCGTCCGCGAATCGCAGACACCGGTCGGCGGCGTCCGCGTGTTCGTGTTCGACGAGAACGGCGAACCGATCAACCCCCTGCTACCGGTCACGACCGACAAGGAAGGCACTTTCTCGACGCCGCCGGTAGCGGCAGGACAGTATTCGTTGATCGGTGCGCGCGGTGCGGAGTGGACCGCGCCGATTCGTGTTTTCGTCCGGTGGGACGATCCGCCGAAGGACACCGAGCTGGTGCTGGGCGAAGCGGCCATGATCGAAGTGCGCGGCATGAACCTCGGCCAGGCGTGGATCGACGTGCGTGATGCGGATGGAAACTGCCTATCCGCCGTGTTCGACATGACTCAGCAGGCGCTCGAAGACGCGGTCACCGGGAGCCTCGAACGCGGGCTCTGGCGCTACTTCGTTCCGGCCGGAACGTACGACGTGCGCGCGGTCGGCAGCGCGGGGATCGTCGCGACGGGCCGCGTCAGCGCGACCGCGGGCGAGAGTCGGCACGTTACACTCGCGCGCTGACGCTTACAGAGGACTTTCGACGGCGGCGCGGGCGGCGGCGCGCGCTCGTCCATCTTGGAGGGCAATGGACGCATCGCCCGACCCGCGCACCGCGGAGCTGCTCGCGCACTCGCGTTGGATCGAAGCGCTCGCGATCCGTCTCGTCGGCGATCCGTCGGTCGCCGACGACGTCGTGCAGAGCACGTGGCTCGCGGCGCTGCGCACGAGCTCGCCGCCGCGCGGCAACGTGCGGAGCTGGCTCTCGAAGATCGCCGGCAACGTCGCGCGCGAGACGCACCGCCGCGAATCGCAGCGCGCCGACGTCGAACGCAATGCCGCGCATGCCGAGCACCTGCCGTCGAGCGGCGAGCTCGCCGCGCGCGCCGAGGCGGAAGCCAAGCTCGTCGAAGCGGTCCTCACGCTCGAGGAGCCGCACCGGGAGCTCTTGCTCCTGCGCTATTTCGAAGGACTGCGCCCCGAGGAGATCGCGCGGCGGTCGGGTGTGCCGGCGTCGAGCGTCTCGAAGCAGCTGACGCGCGCGCACGCGCGGCTGCGCGAGCGACTCGAGGAACGCGGCATCTCGCTCTTCGCGGCGCTCGCGCCGATCCTCGGGCGCAGCCCGTCTTCCGTGCCCGCCCCGCTTTCCGTCACCGCCATGAGCACCGCCGCCAAAGTCGCGATCCCGATCGTCCTCGCCGCCGCCGCCGCGCTGGTGTTCTTCCTGCTGCGCTCGAGCGAAGACCACGCGAGCGCTCCGCCGGCGCCGTCGCGAGCTGTCGCCCCACCGGAAGACAGCGTCGCGCCGGCGGAGCCGCTCGACCTCACGCGGAACGAGTCCCTTCCGCGCTCGAACGCCATTCAAACGGACGAGCAACCGCCGACGCCGGACGTCGCGGCAACCGTGCCGGCGGAAGCGCCCGCGCCCGCCGCCGCGACGACACCGACCACCGGACGGATCTTCGGGCTCGTCCTCCGCCCCGACGGAAAGCCCGCCGCGAGCCGCAGGATCCGCATGATCCGCACGCCGGGCGGCCCGACGAAGGTCGCGATCGCGAACGACGAAGGCCGATTCGACGAGCGCGAGCTCCCGCCCGGCCGGTGGTCCATCTTCACCGCGTGCAGCAAGGAAGAGCTCGCGCTCCTCGGTCTCCCGGCCGACACGATCGACATGGAGACGATGTCGCAGCGCATCCTCGACCTCCCCGCCGGCGCGGAAGTGGAGATCGAGCTCGGCCGGCCTCCGGCGAATCCGATCCGCGTCACGGGGCGAGTGAACTGCGACCCATTGCCGGAGGCGCGGATCCTCATGCAGTGGATCCCCGAAGGCGAGGACGGGTTCGATCGCGCGGTGTTCAAACGCGCCGCGAAGGACGGATCGTACGAGGTCACGCTCGCGGAGCCGGGCCCGTACGTCGTGTCGATGATCGTCGGATCGTCGCCGCGCGTCGAACGTCTCGTCGACGTTCCCAGCGGAAGCGAGTTCGCGCACGACTTGGAGATCGCGAGCGGCCGGGTGCGCGGGCGCGTGCTCACCGCGAGCGGCGAGCCGGTCGCGCGAGCCATCGTCGAGCTCACGCTCCGTGCCGGCCATCGGCCGGTGACGTTCATGTCGACGATCGCTTTCTCGAAGGGGACGGACCGGGAGGGACGATTCTCATTCGATCACCTCGACGCCGCGCGCTACACGATCGGCGCGTACGGCGGCGTGAGCCCCGGCGGCGAGAGGGTGGGTGCGATCGCGCCGCGCGACATCGTCGTCACGGACTCGAGCGAGCCGATCGAGCTCGAGCTCGTCGCGCCGTCCGGTCACGCCGTGCGCGGGCGCGTCGTCGACCCCTCGGGCGGGCCCATCAACTCCACCCACGTCTTCGTGTTCGACGCGAGCGGCAACGCGCTGAACCCGATCATGGCCGCGACGAGCGACAAGAACGGCGCGTTCGCGCTCCCGCCGCTCCCGCCGGGACACTACTCGGTCGTCGGGGCCTCCGGTGCGCGCTGGTCGGACTTCGTCTCTCTCGACGTCACCGCGCAGAACGCGGACATCGAGCTCACGTTGCGCGAAGCCGCACGGCTCGACGTCACGGCCGAAGACCTCGGCGAGGCGTGGATCGACGTGCGCGACTCCGCGGGCCGATGCCTCTCCGCGCTGCTCGACCGCAACCTCTTCAACGGCGTCGTCCCGCGCGTGAGCTGGCAATCGACGTGGCGCTACTACGTGCCGGCGGGCGAATACGAGGTGCGCGCGGTCGACGGCACGGGCGCGGTGATCGCGAGCACGCGCGTCAGCGCGGCGGCGGGCGAGTCGAAGCGCGTGACGCTCGCCCGCTGAGCGCTACTTCGGCGGCGTCAGCTGGAACGTCTCGGGCGGCAGGTCGAGGTTCGACTCGAAGCTCTCGTACACGCTGGTCGCCGTGCCGAGCAGCGGCGACGCGTACTCGATCGTCACCCGGAACGGGAACTGGATGCCGCTCGTGTGACGCCAATCGTCGTAGTCGATCCAGACGCCGAGCTCACCGACGCCGGGGATCGCCGGCACGAACCCCTCCGACACGAGCAGCCCCGTCTCCGCGTCGATGTACAGCGATCGCGCGCCGCAGTCGGGCGGCTCGACGCGCACGAGGTAACACTCGTGGCCGCGGATCTCGACCTTCTTGACGATGCGGATCGTGGGGTAGAACCAGCGCAGGCTCGCGATGCGACGCAGCGGGTGATCGAGCCGCGCTTGCGCGTACTCGACCCCCGCGAGCTGCTTCATGGTGGCGTCGGTCACGCTCCAGGCGCGCTCGCCGTCGAACGCGGAGCGGACGCGCGTCGTCCCGAGGTCGATGTCGGTCAAGTAGCCGCTCGCGACCGAGAAGACGCTCGTGATCGTGCCCGACAGCTTGCGCGCGGGCATGTCGATCTTGCCCGTGACGCGGCAGACGCCGAGCGATTCGAGCCGTTCCCAGTCGGCGGCGGACTTGCGCAGCGCCTCGAGCTCGTCGAGCGTCGGCAGGCCGGGTTCGGGCACGAGCACGTCGAAGCGCAGGTCGACGGGCTTCTCCCCCGGCGGATGGGATCGCACGAGGATCGAGCGCACTCCGCCCGATTCGTCGCGCTCGATCGCGAACTTCTCGCTCGGCGCGATCGCGATGACGAAGTGATCGCGCTCGGAGAGCGGCTTGAGCTCGACGTTCGCCTGTCCGGGAAACTCGGCGCGCAGCTGCGCGCCGCGGCGCGAGAGAGCGAGCAGCTTCTCGTGCTCGGCGTTCCAGTACTCGCCGGCGAGCGCGTCGAGCTCCGCTTCCGAGTACCGCGCGGACGGCGCGCGCTCGGTCTTGACGAGCGGATCGACGACGTGCTTCTGCAGCGCGGCCTCGAACGCCAGCCCCGAGAGCGTGCCGCGCGACTGCGTGAAGTAGCAGACCATCAAGTCGAGCGCGGGGAAGCAGTACGAGAACGTTCCGTCGGACCCGCTGTGCCCGAACGCGACGAGCTCGGGCTTCTCCTTCGTGCGGTCGACGTAGAGCACCCACAGCTCGCCGTACTCGACCGACAATCCCGCGAAGCCGGTCGGGAAGCCCGTCTCGACGCCGGGCTCGTGCGCGCGCCGCGCGGAGCGCATCGAGACGAGCCGCTCGCCGCCGGCGCGCCCCTTCTCCTTCCACAAGGAAAGGAATCGCGCATAGTCCGCGGCGGTGCAGTACAGCGACTGCGACGCGAGGAACGTCCGGAAGATCGGCGGATCCTTCGGGCTCCAAAAGCGCGTCCAGTTCCCGGGCGAGCCGGCGTACTTGCTCGCCATGCGCGCGCGCTTCGGATGATCGGGAGCGACGACCGTGACCGCGTCCATCATCTGAAGCGGCGCGAGCACGCGCCCCTCGACGTATGTCGCAAGCGACTCGCCCGAGGCCACCTCGACGATCGCGCCGAGCGTGTCCGCGCCGTCGTCGCTGTACGAGAAGCGCGAGCCCGGCGGATGCTCGGGCCCTTTCTCCCCCGCCCAATCGGCGACCTGACGGAGGCTCGTCACGGTCCGGATGTCGCGCTCGAGCAGGCCCGAGAGCGGCAAGCCGCTCGTGTGGTGCAGCAGCATCTCGACGGTGATCGCGCGCGAGCGTTCGTTGTCGAACGCGGGCAGGTACTTCGACGCCTTGTCCGAGAGCAGGAGCTTCTCGTCGTCGACGAGCATCGAGACGGCGGTGCCGACGACGGGCTTCGTCATCGAGCGCACGCAGAAGATCGTGTTCGGCTCCATCAACGCCACGTCCTCGCGGTCCTTCCAGCCGAAGGCGCGGTGGAGCACGGTCTTGTCGTTCTTGACGACGAGGAGCTCGGCGCCGACGACCTCGCCGCGATCGGAGAGGTCCTGCACGACCGCGGCGAGCGCTTCGAGCTCTGCGGCGTCGAGACCGACTTCGGCCGCGGAAGCGACGGGGAAGCCTTGCGCGCGCGCGATCGCGGCGAGCAGCACTGCCGCGGCCGCGCGCAGCGGCATGGGTACGCTTCGCATCACGCGCTCGCCGAGCTCAGCCGCGGGCCTTGCCGGACGCCGCCGCCGTCTTGCGCTTCGTCGCGCGCGAGAGCTCCGCGTGCGTCTTGCGGACTTGCTTCCAGCCGGCGCGCAAGCTCTTGACCGCGACCTTCGCTTCGGTCGCGCCGTCCTCCGCGACCTCGTCGAGCTTGCGCTTCGCCTTGTCGAAGGCGGTCTCGAGCCGGTCCTCGAGGTCGCGCAGCTTGTCGCGCGCGTCCTTCTTGCCGAGGTTCGCTTGCACGCGCAGGCGCTCCAGGCGCCCGCGCCATTGGTCGAGGTCGGCCTTCAGCCCTTCGATCGTCTTGCTTGCCATCGGATCCTCCGTGGATTCGAGTGTGCGTCGATTCTCCAAAGTTCGCCGCGCCGCGGACAGTCGCAACTGTTCGTAGTTCGTCAACGCGCGGCCAACTCCGTCTTGAACGCGCGGTCGGCCGCCTTCGCGAACGGGCGGGCGGGCGGCATCGGAGCGGGTCGGAAGGGAGGGTGCGTGCGCGGACAGGAGTCCTCCTTGCCCGAGCTCGGGACGAGTCGGCATGCTCACGCCGCGCTCGCTGGATCGACATAGTCCGCGCGGGCGCCGTCCTCTCGCATGACCTCCCCGATCCTCCATGGGATTCTCGGCGGCTTGGCCGCGGGCGCCGCGACGGGGATCGGCGCCGCGGCGGTGTACTCGGTGCGCCGGCTTTCGGAGCGCGGCCAGGACCTCCTGCTCAGCGCGGCGGCGGGGATCATGCTGGCCGCGACGTTCTTCGCGCTGCTCGGACCGGGGATCGAGATCGCGCTGGCGCAATCCGGCGATCCGTGGCGCACGGCGCTCATCGTCGGCTGCGGAGTCGCGATGGGAGTGGCGATGCTCACGCTCGCGCACCGCTTCGTTCCGCACGAGCACTTCGTGCGCGGCCGCGAGGGTCCCGACGTCGAGACCGTGAAGCGCATCTGGCTCTTCGTGATGGCGATCACGTTGCACAACTTGCCCGAAGGGCTCGCGGTCGGCGTCGGGTTCGCCGCCGGCGACGTCGAGAACGCAGTGTCGCTGGCGATCGGCATCGGCTTGCAGAACATCCCCGAAGGACTCGCCGTGGCAGCGGGCTTGACCGCGATCGGCTACGGACGCACGCAGGCGTTCCTCGTCAGCTTCGCGACGGGACTCTTGGAAGCGCTCGGCGCGGTGATCGGCGCGGGGTTCGCGGCGTCGACGGCGGCTCTGTTGCCTTGGGCGCTCGCGTTCGCCGGAGGCGCGATGCTGTTCGTGATCACCGGCGAGATCATTCCGGAGACGCACCGCGGATTCGCGCGCCGCGAGGTGACGATCGCGCTGCTCGCGGGTTTCGTCGTGATGATGATGCTCGACGTGGGGATGAGCTGACGCGCGGCGGGCGCGGAGCCCGCGCAGGAAGCCGCGCCCCGTGCCTACGCACTCGTTCGCACCATCGTGCGTCCGTTGCCGCACGGCTCGAATCGGCCGCGCGCGGTACGGTGTCGCTCGACGGCCGTGTTCGTCGAGAACGGGCCGCCGGAGCTCGTTCCCGAGACCTTCGTTGGAGGACAGCCATGTCGAGTCTTCCCGCATCCAATCACCGCAGTTCGCAGATCGTCGTCGCCGGTGGCTTGTGCGCAGTGTGGATCGTGAGCTCCATCGCGCACGCGAGTCCGTGGGGTCAGTCGCAGGCCTCGCGGGGCGGAGGCCGTGATCCCGCGTACCACGTGCCGAAGCCGAGCTGCGCGAGCGGCATGTTCCCGATGTCGACGTGTCCGACCGGCGCCGGTCCCTGTGGCGTCGCGATCGACGACCTCAACGGCGACGGGAAGCTCGACATCGCGGTCACGAACTTCAATCCGGACAACGTCTCCGTGATCCTGAACTTGGGAGCGGACACGTTCGCGCCGGACGAGAAGTACGACACGGGGCTCAGCCCATACGCCGTGGCCATCGGCGATCTCGACGGCGACGGGGACAAGGATCTCGCCGTCGCGAACGAGCAATCCAGCACGGTTTCCGTGCTACTGAACGAGGGCGCGGGGACGTTCGCGCCGCAGGTGCAGTATCGCGCGGGAATGGTGCCGCAGTGCGTCGTGATCGGCGACGTGACCGGCGATGGACGCAACGACCTCCTGCTCGCGAGCGAAGGCGCCGTCAACTTGCTCCGCAACCTCGGCGATGGAACGTTCGCTCCTCGAGTGACGTTCGGCGCCGTGCAGGGCCCCGTATCCGTCGCGCTCGGCGACCTCAACGGCGACGGGACGTTGGACGTCGCGGTGGCGAACTGGCTCTCGAACAACGTCGACGTGTACCCGAATCCGGGATCCGGCGTGTTCGGTCCGCATGCGAGCTACACCTGGGGGATCTCCGCTCCGCGATCCGTCGCGATCGGCGATCTCGACGGCGACGGGTGGAAGGACCTCGCGGTCGCGTGCGCGGGAGCCGATACGGTCGTCGTGCTACGGAACATGGGTGCGGGCCTGTTCGCACTCGACGCGGTGCTGCCGACGGGCTCGTTCCCCATTTACGTCGCGATCGGCAACGTGGGGGGAGACTGGAGGGACGACCTCGTGGTCGCGAATCGTGTTTCCGACAACTTCTCCGTGTTCGTGAACGAGGGTGCTGGCGCGTTCGCTCCGCCCGTCGTGTACGGGCCGACGAACTACCCGCGCTCGGTGGCCATCGGCGATCTCGACCGCGACGGCGACAACGATCTCGCGGTGCCGGACTCCGTCCCAGGCAGAGTCGCGCTCTTCGAGAACAAGGCCGGGCGGACGTTCGGGACACAGATCATGCTCGGGACGAATGAAAGGTCCGATTCCGTTGCACTCGACGACTTCGACCGTGACATGGACGAGGACCTCGTGTTCACGATGGACTATTTGGACAGCGTCGCGGTGCTCCTGAACGGGAGTGCTCTCGGTTTCGGACCGCCGGCGCTGTACGCGGTCGGGTCCCATCCGTCCGCCGTCGCCGTCGGCGACCTCGATGGCGACGCGAACAAGGACGTCGTGGTCGCGAACGCCCTCTCGGACGACGTCTCGGTGCTCCTGAACCTGGGCACGGGCGCGTTCGCTCCGCAGGTGACGTACGCCGTCGGAGTCACTCCGTCCTCCGTGGCGATCGCCGATCTCGACGGGGACGGCGACGAGGACGTCGTCGTCGCGAACGGACTCTCGAACGACGTCTCGGTGCTCATGAACCTGGGCGCGGGCGCGTTCGCGCCGCAAGGGACGTACGCCGTCGGAATCAGTCCGTCCTCCGTGGCGATCGCCGACCTCGACGGGGACGGGGACATCGACCTCGCGGTGGCGAACTTCGTCGCGAACACGGTCTCCGTGCTGTCGAACCTGGGCGCGGGCGCGTTCGCGCCGCAGGTGACGTACGGCACGGGCCTCAATCCACGCGGCATCGCGATCGGAGACGTGGACCGCGACGGCCGCGGCGACCTCGTCGTCGCGAACCACGGCTCGAACGACGTCTCGGTGCTCCGCAACCTCGGAGCGGGCGCGTTCGCGCCCCAGGCGCTGTTCGGCGCGGGAAACCTTCCCCACTCCGTCGCGCTCGGCGATTTCGACGGCGACGGCCTCACGGACCTCGCGGTCGCAAGCGACACCGTCTCCGTGCTCCGCAACCGGGGAGGCGGCCAGTTCGCGCCGCACGTGAGCTACGGCACGGGATCCAGCGAGCCCCGGCACATCGCGGCCTCCGACCTCGACGGAGACGGGGACGTGGATCTCGCGATCGCGGCGTACGGCCCGGATAGCGTGGTGCTCCCGAACGTCTGCCACTGAACGAGGTCGCCGCGTCGTGTGCACCGGCATCCACAGGAGCGACGTGCAGACTTCGGTCACTCCGTACCCGCTCAGCGACGCGAACGACGCTTCGACGCGTTAAGACTCGGCCGGCTGCGGGGTGCCGCGGTGCTCGTTCCGCGACGCGGAAGCTCTCCTGAAACACGGTCGGCGCTGCCGCGGTAGCGCGCGCCGACACGCGACTCAGCGCACGGCGTACGCGCGGCCCGTCAGCGCCGCCGGGTACGTCGTGCGGAACGTCGGTCCGACTCGAACCGCGCGACCCAGCGGGTGTCGACCGGTGAGCGACCAATCCGCCTGGCACTCCCGGTGCGTCGGGTTCGCCGCCGAGATCACGAGCGCTCTCGAGGGGCCCAGCTGCGAGGAGAACAGAATCTGCGTGGCCGCGACGTCCTCGGTCATCGAGTCACCGTGCGGAAGCGCCGACAGGTCGATCGTGAGCTCGTCCGTGCGCAGCAGGCCGCGCGCGCGACCTGTCCCGTCGTCGACGAGCGTGACCTCGCCGTACTCGGCGTGGTGACCGAGCTCTCGGAGGTAGTCCACGAACTGCCGATCTTGCATCCAGATCCCCAGGCCGACGACGGAACCCTCGGATCCCTGGATCGCGGTCGCGAGCGCCGAGCCGCTCGTCTTGGCGACGAAGGCGGACGCATCGACCGGCGCGAACCACAGCGCGATTCCACCATTCTCCGGAAGCTCCGGGCTGCGCCCATCGACGACGAACTGCGACTGCTTCGTGATCTCGATGAACGAGAACGCGAAGCCCGCGACCTCGGGATGGCTCGCCACGTATTCCTTCACGAACGGCATGGGCGCTTCGTCGGCGCGCATCCAGCGGAGCGAGTGAGGTAGCTCGATCCCCGACGCCGCGGGATCGAACAGCACGAACGTGACGTACTCCTCCATTCCGTGGATCTCCCACGAAGCGGCCCCCTCGGGCGGCAGCGAATCGGAGCGCGTCGTCGAGCACGCAGCGATCAGAAGTCCCAGACAGACACTCGGAATCCTCGTGGCGAGTTTCATGTGCTCTCCTGCGGCGTCAAAGTAGTCGAGTCAGGGGCCGACGGGGAAGTTCCACGTCGCCGCGGCGGCTCGATGCGCCGAGTCGGTACGATGACGCGTCGCTGCGACACGGATTCAGTCGGCGCAGGGATTCGGAAACGGCGCGCGCGGCCGCTCGAGTGAGCGGATCTACGAGCCGATCGCGTCGAGCGACCCTCGTCGCTCGCCGTCGACCCACACGCCGTCCGGCTTCACGTCGACTTCGCTCGCGGTTCCAACCGAGCCGAAGCTCGTGCTCCCGATCCTCAATGCTTGGCCTTCGACCGTGACGAGCTGATTGCGGATGTAGAGCCCCTCGGTGACGTTCGTCTCGGTCGACGTCCACGTGCCCTCGGTCACCGAGATCGTCCCGCTCGACCAGCGGAACATGACCTCGACGCCGGAGGCGATCGTGAACTTGGTCCGGATCGGATGGCCGCCGTTCGACGACTTGAACGTCGCGACGAAGAGCCCGCCGTCGCCTTGACTGGTGACGTCCCAGCAGTGGTGCCGGACGACGTCGGAGCGTGGGTGCTCCGTCGAGTTGCAGGCTGCGAGGATCGTGAGACCGAGTACGAGTGCGGCGAGCTTCATGGGTTCGTCGTGGCGCGCATTCGTCTGACGCGCTTGTTGAGTGCCGAGGGGAGATCGTCCCTGTATGCAGCGTCGGCCGGGTCACATTACGGACAATCCTCCCGGATTGATCCGCCGACCGTCGCCGACTTACGCTCCGTAGATACGAGAAGGCGACTCTCGAGGAGACGAACCATGCCGATGCCGACGAAGCGTCCCGACACGATCGTATTGGTCCATGGCTTCTGGGTGACGCCGCGAAGCTGGGAGCACTGGATCACGCGCTACGAGGCCCGGGGCTACCGCGTCCTCGCTCCCGCGTATCCGGGATTCGAGGTCGAGGTCGAAGCGCTGGGCCGCGATCCATCGCCCGTCGAGCGGCTCACGGTTCCCGCGATCCTGGCGCGCCTCGAAGACGTCGTCTGACGACTCGACGCGCCACCGATCCTCATGGGGCACTCGGCGGGCGGCGCGTTCGTGCAGATCCTCCTCGATCGTGGCCATGGTGCGGTCGGAGTGGCGATCAACTCCGCACCCACGGAAGGCGTGCGCGTCACGCCGCTGTCGCAGCTCAAGGCGTCGTTCCCGATCCTGAAGAATCCCGCGAATCGCCACCGCGCCGTGGGGTTCACGTACGAGCAATGGCGCTACGTGTTCACGAACACGTTCAGCGAAGCGGACGCGCGCGCCGCGTACGAGCGCTATCACGTTCCGGCATCCGGCGGCATCTTCTGGGACAGCGTGCTCGCGAACTTCATCCCCGGCCCGCAAGCCACCGCGGTCGACTACCACAACGACGCCCGCGCGCCTCTGCTCTTCATCTCGGGCGGCGAAGATCACTTGATGCCGCCCGCCGTCCAACGCTCGAACGCGAAGCACTACAAGTCGAACACGATCACGGAGGTCAAGGAGTTCCCGGGACGCGCGCACCTCATGCCCGCCCAACAGGGGTGGGAAGAGATCGCCGACTATGCGCTGGCGTGGGCCGAGGAGCACGCTTCGCTTCCGCCGCGGACCGCTTCGGCGTCTTCATGAGGTGAAGCCGCCTCGACGCGCGCAGCGGACTCGCACTCGAGAACGAGACGTTCCAATCCACTTCGCCGAACGCGTGACTAGCGCAGGGAGCCGCGCCGCTCACCGTCGACGACGACCCCGTCCGGGCCGATGTCGACCGCGCTCGATTCTCCGACGTCGCCGAAGCTCTCGCTGCCGATCCTCAGCTCGCCGTCCTCGATCGTGATGGAGCCGCCGTTGACGATCAGTCCGCTCGTCTCGCTCGTGGCCCGCGCTTTCGCGGTGTCCTTCGACACGGTGACGATCCTGCTGCCCCAATGAAACGTCGCGTCGATGCCCGGCGTGACGTTGAAGCGCGTCTTGCGGACCTGCGAGCCGTCGTGTGTCTCGAGAGTCGTGGCGAACTTCCCGCCGTCGCCGAGCGTCGCGGGCGACCACGTCGAAGTCGTCGCCGTGGAGCTTTCTGCGCCGTCCCGGCAGCCAGCACCGATCACAAGGAGGCACGTCACGAGAAAGCACGCGAGCAAGACGATCTTCATGGCGATTCCAGTGGACGAATCGGTAGAGCACCGGTGAACCCGTGCGCCGCCGTCACAACGTCCAGGTGATGAGGAGCCCGTTCG
>CAZQHA010000016.1:15622-20031 GCA_964592795.1 uncultured Planctomycetaceae bacterium
TTGTCGTACATCTTCCAGCGCCCGAGCATCGGCAGCCCGTTCGAGAAGTTGAAGTTGTCTGTCGTGCAGAACACCGACGCGTCGCGATACCACACTTGATACGTCCGACGGCTGCCGGGTGTCGTCACGAGCCCGCGCACCGACACGCTCGGATCTCCGACATCAGGGAACCGGCTCGCGCCCGCCACGTTCGTGCTCGATCCCAGGCGAATCAGCGTTCCGCCGGCGCAGTGAAGTCCGTCCCCGAAAGGCTCGCCCGTTCCCCCGGACATCGAGCTCGTCCCCTGGAAGTACACCGCGTCGCCGTTCGGCATCTGAGAGCCCGCGAGCACGAGCGTGTCGGCTGCGAGGCTCGAGATGCCCTCGTCGACGAGCCGCGCGCCGAGGCCGAGCGAGTTCGTGCAGCCCGCATGCTGATTCGAATCACTCGCGTTCGCACACGGACACGGCGTGCTCGAGCCATCGCCGAAGCAGTACTCGACCGCGGTTCGGTTCAGTTTCAGGATCAATGCGTCGAGCTGCGCGTCCGGAGTTGCGCCGGCGCTTCCGGCGACGATCACGCTGCTCCCGCTGACCGCCGCGACGTATCCGGCTTGACTCGTGCCGGGAACTGCTCCCTGGTAGCGCCAGCTCCATCGAAATGCGCCGGTCGAATCCCAAGACGCGATCGTGAGGTCGCGCGGCTCGAGGCTCGCCGTCGTCTCCGGGATCGCGCCGCACACCCAAGCGGCTCCGAGCGCGTCGACCACGAAATCTTGGATCTGGTCGAAGGGCCCTCCATCCCACGTCCCTTGCCAAATCAAGTTGCCCGCCGTGTCGTGGCACCACACGGCGAAGTCGAGCCCTGTCACGCCGCCGTGCACGGATCCGGCGGCGACGATGCGTCCGAAGGGGTCGAGAGCAATGCGACTCGCGTAGTCGATCGTATTCGGATGGACGCCGTAGGTTCGGACCCAAGCCAGGTTCCCCGCCGGATCCCAGCGCGCGATCCCCGCTTCGGGCCCGCCGATGCCGCCCACGTACGGCGTAGCGATGAGGCCCGCGACCGTGGTGTTCCCAGCGGCGTCCACCACCAAATCAGACCCGTAGTCGCCCTGGTGGTCCGCGCCATTGATCGTCCGGATCCACATCGGGACACCCGCGGCACTGACGCGTACGACGACGAGGTCATTGCCGACACTCGTGTCGACGGTTCCTGTCGCCCACACATCTCCACCCGGGCCGACGGCGACCGCAATCAGAGAATCGCTCTCACCATTGCCGCCGTCCGCGCTCCAGCTCCAGAGAACGTTGCCCGCCGGATCGATCCGCTCGAGCGACAGATCGGAGTTGCGGTCACCAGCGAGAATCACGTCGCCATTCGGACAGAGCGCGAGCGCGAGGACGCGGTTCCAACCCGTTCCGTGCAGCGTGTTGCTCCACAGCAGATTGCCGAGAGCGTCGTAGCGAAGGAGCGCGCGATACGAGCCGGCCGGTGTCGGAGACTGCGACGCGCCTCCCGCGACGAACACGCCGCCGGTCCCGTCGAACGCGACCGCGTAGCAGAGCTCGTCGTTGTTGACGTGCGCGGAGCGCGACCACGCCAGGGTCCCGTCCGGCCCATACAGGCAAGTCTCGAAGCCGCTGGCGGGGACCGAAGGGGTCGCGTCGTGGGTGTTGCCGCCCACCGCCACTCTTCCGGTCGCGTCGACCGCTACGTCTCGGACCGAATTGCTCACGCCCGCGACGTCATGTGTGGCGATCCAGTCGACTGAAACTTGCGCCGAGGTCACCGAGGCGAGCGTGACGGAAGCGAGCACGACGGAAACGAGCAGGTACGTGCACTTCACGTTCATTCTCCATTCGACCAGGAGTCGCTGACTGAATCCGGTCGACTCGTGCGTCGCCATCACAACGTCCAGGTGATGGAGAGCCCGTTCGAGAAGTTGAAACTGGCCGTCGTGCAGAACGCCGACGCATCGCGATACCACGTCTGATACGTCCGCGTGCCAGGCGTCGTCACGAGACCGCGCACGGACATACTGGAACCTCCGACAGCTGGGAACCGACTCGCACCCGCCACGTTCGTGCGCGATCCCAGTCGAATCAGAGTTCCTCCCACGCAGCTCAGCCCGTCGCCCAAGGACTGGCCCGCGCCCCCGGACATCGAACTAGTCCCCTGGAAGTACAGCGCGTCTCCGTTCGGCATCTGAGATCCCAAGAGCACGAGCGTGTCGGCTGCGAGGCTCGATCTCCCCTCGTCGACGAGCCGAGCGCCGAGACCGAGCGAGTTTCTGCAACCGGCATGCTGCACCGGAGCACTCGCGTTCGCACACGGGCACGGCGCGCTCGACCCATCGCCGAAGCAGAACTCGACCGCGGTTCGGTCCAGTTTCATGACCCATGCGTCGAACAGTGTTGCCTCCATGCTCCCAGCGACGATCACGCTGTTGCCGCGGACCGCAGCGACGTGCGCCCATCGACTCACGCCTGGACCTGCTTCCCGGTAGCGCCAACTCCATCGAAATGCGCCGGTCGAATCCCAAGACGCGATCGTGGCGTCGTACGGGTACAACGCCGTGCTCTCCAGGCTCGCGCCACACAGCCAAACGGCTCCCATCGCGTCGACCACGAGATCGCCGAAGTGGTCAACCCCCGCCGAACCCTCCATCCCACGTACGTTGCCAAACCACGCTGCCGGCCGTGTCGAGGCACCACACCGCGAAGTCGTTATGGGTCGCGCTCTCGCACAAGGTTCCGGCCACGACGATGCGCCCGAACGGATCGAGTGCAATCCGACTCGCGTAGTCGGGGGAGTTCGCAGTGCCGGCGTAGGTTCGGAACCAGGCGAGGTTCCCCGCCGGATTCCAGCGCGCGATCGCCGCGTCCGCGAAGTCGAAGTTGCTCGTGAAGTTCTTGCCCATGAATCCCGCGACAGAGGCGTTCCCAGCGGCGTCCACTGCCAGCGCATACCCGGAGTCGCCCGAATGGTCCGGACCATCGAGCGTCCGGATCCACACGGGGACTCCCGCGGAGCTGACGCGTACGACGACGATGTCAAGGCCTGTACTCGTGTAGGCGGTTCCTGTCGCCCACACATCTCCACCCGGCCCGACGGCGACCGCTCTCAGCCGGTCCGACCCGCCGGTGCCGCCATCCGCGATCCAGCTCCAGAGAATGTTGCCGGCTGGATCGAATCGCTCCAACGACAGATCGGAGTTGCGGGCACCGGCGAGAATGACGTCGCCATTCGGGCACAGCGCGAGCGCGCTGCCGCTGTTGTAACCCGTTCCCGACAGAGTGTTCCTCCACAGCAGATTCCCGACCGCGTCGTAGCGCATGAGCGTGCGGTTGTCGGTGTCTACCTCGTCATCCCAGGGATCTCCGCGTCCGGCGACGAAGATTCCCCCGGTTCCGTCGAACGCGACCGCCGCGCACCGTTCGTAGGCGTCGACGTCCACGGAGCGCGACCAAAGCAACGTGCCGTCCGTGCCGTACAGGCACGTCTCGAAGTCGTCGTTTGTGTTGCTCGGAAAGGTGTCGACGTCGGTGTGACCGCCCACCGCCACTCGCCCGTTTGCGTCGACCGCCACGGCTCCGACGAAATTGTCCACGCCTGGCGCGACGTCGTGAGTGGTGAGCCAGTCGACGGAAACTTGCGCCGACGTCACCGACGCGAGTGCGACGGACGCGAGCAGGTGGGTGCACTTCACGTTCTTCCTCCATTCGATCGGGCGGTGCGGCGGTGCCGCGGGGGGGCCGACCGGAGATTGCGAGTCTATCCCAACTCCTCGATTCGTGGCGGGTGACCGTCCCGCTGACGGCAGTTCACGTGCGATCGAGCCGTTCTCATGTCGCCAACTCTGCGAATCGGAAGTCGGACTTCAGGATTGCAAGGATGCTCCCCCGCCTGATGGCCAAGAGCGTGGACCGGGCGCTTGCGTCCTGCCCGGTCGTGGCCCTCGTCGGACCGCGACAAGTCGGGAAGACGCGCGATGGCACGCATCGCGCACGCTACTACGTCGAGGCGACTCCGCTAGCTTGGGCCCAGTCTCGAAGCAATGAAACGACGTCGGGATTGAACTGTACTGGAGTGAGGTGCCCGGCCTCTGACACCAGTCGGCTCTTGTCCACGCCGAATGCGCTGTATAGCTCCGATGAGAGGATCTGGGCCGTGGCTAGTAGCTTTGCCGGAGCGAATAGGTCGTCGATTGCGACCTGGAGCTCGCTGATTGCGTCCTCGCGGAGCACCGACCAGAACAAGTCGCCGGGGCTCTGCTCCAGATAGCCGATGCCCGCCCGTGGCAAGATCCCGACGCGAATCAGGAGGTCCCCGCTGAGTTTGAAGGCCTCGGCCAACACGCGATACGAACTGAGTGTGTATAGCACGATATCGAGGATGGCTGAGGACGACAGAAACCAGGACGCCT
>CAZQHA010000017.1:0-20023 GCA_964592795.1 uncultured Planctomycetaceae bacterium
AGCGGAGGCGACGACGCGGACTCGGTGGACCGGCACGCGCAGAGGCAAGCCGCCGCGGCGACCGCGATCGCCGTCTTCACTTCTTCCTCGTAGAGCGCACGGTCATCACCTGAACTTCACCGTGCGGCGGGATCGTGTCGTACATCTCCGTGTCGACGGTGCCGTCGGCGTTCGGGCGAACGACCATGCGGAACGGGCGCTCGCCGGCGATGTCGACCATCGTGCCCTTCGTCTCGATCACACCGTTCGCGTCGCCCTTGCCGCGCGAGGTGACCCACCACGTGCTCATCGAGTCGGCCCAGAAGCCGATGTACTCGCCGCTCTTCTTGTCGAAGCCCGTGATCAGGATCGACTCCATCGGCATGCCCATCATCGAGCAGCGGATCTCCTCCACGAGGTAGCGGCCGCCAAGGATCATTTTCGCTTCGTCCGTCCCCGAGGTCTCCATCCAAGGCGCGTCGGGGCTCATCCGCATCTTGTACGCCAGGTCCCACTTGCCGGCGCGCTCGGCGAGCCGCTGGTGCTCCTTGCCGGGCGTGGCGAGCTCCATCATCTTCGCCATCATCGCCGGGTCGAAAGCGCTCGGCGTGTCTTGCTTCTGCTGCGCGCGGACGACGTGCGCGGTGACGAACGCCGTCGTGCCGATCAACGCGACAGCAGCGGCGAAGAGCATGGTCTTCGATTTCATCGCAAGCCTCCTGGGCGTCGATTCGAGCGCCCGCGCGACACTCTACGCGCTCAGCCGGTCTTCTCGAGCAGCGACTTCAGCGAGTCGAAGGCAGAGCTCCAGCCCGCGCGCAGCTCGTCTGCGTCGCGCCGCGATTGGATGCGCGTGTGGTTCAACGTGACACCGGTCTTGCCCTTGCCCTTGTCCGCGAAGAGCACCTCGACTTGGCTCGCGGGCGCGCGCGTCGCGTGGTCCCACGTGAGGCGCAGATCCTTGTTCGCTCGGATGCGCTGGAACGTCAGCCGGTCGCCGTCGGCGTTCTCGAGCTTGCCCTTCTCCTGGAAAGACACGCGCGTCTTCGCGCCCAGCCAGCGATCGAGCAATCGGTTGTCTCCCCACGACGCGAACACCGTGTCGACCGGAGCGGTGATCGTCTTCGTGACGCAGATCGAGTAACCCTTCGGCGCTCCGTCCTTCTCGACGACGGCCTTCGCACGCTCGTATTCGACGACGATCGTCACGGCCCACCACTCGTCGACCTTGTGCTCGGAGTACAGCTCATGGACGAGCTCGCGCCGGCCGCGATCGATCCCCCCGCTCGCATCGAGCAGCGCGAACCACTGCTTGAGCGTCTTCCCGGTGCGCTCCTTGACGTTGGAATCGTTCAGCTCGGGCGTGTCGACATCGGCGGATTTCATGTCAGTTCGTTCGCGTGCGATCCGGGTGGTCGAACAGTGTACTGCGAATCGATAACGTTTGGACGATGGGCACGACGGATCCGAACGCGACACTGCGCAAGCTCTTCAGTACTGGATTCGGGTCCCTCGCCCCGTCGCACGTCGTTCGAGCTCCAGGACGCGTCAACCTCATCGGAGAGCACACGGACTACTGCGGATTGCCCGTGTTCCCGATGGCGATCGAACAGAGCGTCCAGATCGCCTTCCGCGCGCGGACGGATGCGCGCGTGAGGCTCGCGAACGTCGATCCGTCGTTCGCGCCGCGCGAGCTCGACATCGAGGACGAGATCGCTCCGTACGAGGCGGGCGATTGGGGGAACTATGCGAAGGCCGCGGCGCAGATCCTGCGATCCCGCCACCGGATCACGTCCGGATTCGACGGCGTCGTGCTCGGCGACATCCCACGGGCGGCGGGTCTCGCTTCGTCGTCCGCGCTCGTCGTCGCGTGCGTGCTCGCGCTCGTGCAAGCGAACGCGCTCGGGCTCGATCGCACCGAGCTGATGGAGCTCGCAGCGACGGGTGAGCGATACGTCGGCACGCAGAGCGGCGGCATGGACCAAGCGATCTGTCTGGGCGCGGTCGCCGGGCACGCGAGCGTGATCGAGTTCGAGCCGCTGCGATCGACGCTCGTGCGCGTGCCCGGTGACTGGCGCTTCGTGATCGCCGACAGCGGTGTCGAGGCGAAGAAGTCCGGCGCGGCGCAGGCCGCGTACAACGCGCGCGTCGCGGAGTGTCGCGCGGCGCTCGCCGGGATCCGAGGACACCGCGCGGCGCGCGATTGGCCCGAGACGTACGCCGAGATGACGCGACGCGTGCCGATGGACGACATCCTGACGGTCGCCGGCCAATCGCTCGACGACCGGCTGTACGCTCGAGTCAAGCACCTGCTCTCCGAGAAGCAACGCGTATCGGCGGCTGCAGAAGCGATGCGCCGCGGCGACGCGAAGCGCTTCGGGACGATCATGAACGCTTCCCACCAGAGCTTGCGCGTCGACTACGAGGTGAGCTGCCCGGAGCTCGACACGCTCGTCGAGATGGCGCGCGAATGCGGCGCGAGTGGTGCGCGGCTCACGGGCGCGGGCTTCGGCGGATGCGTCGTCATGCTCGCGCGTCGCGACGACGCCGCGCCGCTCGTCGCGAAGCTCAACAAGGACGAAGGGAAGCGCCTCGCGCATCCCGCACACGCGCGCATCGTCTTGCCATCCGTCGGGGCGAGCGTCGAGCGCCTGTGAGCGCGCGCGTCAGCGCCGCATCGACACGAGCATCGGCTGCTCGCTCTGCTGCACGCGATCGAAGTCGACACGCTCGCGGATGCCGCGCCACCCTTCGGCGATCAGGATCTGGCCCGCGACTCCGCCGAGCGTGTTCCCGGGTCCCGGCGCGACGAGGTGATCGGGAGCCGCTTCGCGCAGCGCGACGCGCACGGAGAGCGCGAAGTCGTACGGCGTCGTGATCTGATCGCCGAGCGTGTAGGCCATGAGATCTCGCGGATCGGCCGACCACGGCGTGTGCCGCACGCCGCGCCCGTCGATGAGCGTCAGCTGCGGTGCGCGGAAATCGAGCCGCGACAGCTGGGCCCGCGCGCGATCGGCGACGCCTTGCACGAGCGGCGTGTGGTAGGGGCCGTGCTGCATCAGTCGGAACGGATACGTGTTCGCGCCGACCTTGACGCGCGGCAACGCCTTCAGCGCGTGCGCGATGCCCTCTTCGGTTCCGGCGAGCACGACCGAACCACCGAGGTCGATCGACGGATACAGCGAGCCGTGCGACGACTCGATCGCACCCGTGATGGATTCTCGGAGCGCGGGGACTTGTCTCCACGTATCGTCGACGACGGATTCGATCACCTGACCGCCGGACTTCTCGCTGGCTTGGTGCTCCTGCTGCAGGAGCGACATCTCCTGCACGAGCCGGAAACCGTCATCGAAGGACAGCGCGCCGCCCACCGCGAGCGCCGTGTACCAGCCGAGCGAGTTGCCGACGACGCACACGGTCTCGTGCTCCGACATCGCCGCGCGGCAGTCGATCATCGAGGCGACGTAGATCAAGGGCGAGACGTTCGCGGGCCGCAGATGGACCGCCGGGCTGAACTTCTCCGCGCGATCGAGCTCGAGCAAGGGCGGCAGGTCGTACTCGGCGCGCAGTTTCTCCGCGCGCGCGACGAGCTCGTGATCCTCGGGGAGCGTGCGCAGCGTCTTCTCGGTGTACGACCCGCGCCCCGGGCACATGAGAGCGATGCGGCTCACGCGCACACCTCGATCGCGGCCGAGACGATCTCGTCCTCGCCGACGAGCACGGCGGACGTCGCGCTGCCGAGCGGCACATAGCTGTCGGCGGCGCGCACCGAGCGCATCTTCAGCGGGAGTCCTTCCTCGGCGTAGCGCGCGACGATCGCGTCGGCGATCCCGCCGCCGGTCGCGCGGCATTCGTCCACGACGAGCACCCTGCGGCACTCGACCGCGTGCGCGCGGACCGCGTCGAAGGCGAGGGGGGCGAGCCAACGCAGGTCGACGACGCGGGCGCGGACCCCGTGCTTCTCCTCGAGCACGCGCGCCGCGCGCAACGAGAGTCGCAGCCCGTTGGCGTAGCTCACGATCAAGAGGTCGCGATTCGACGCTCCGTACACACCGATCTCTCCCGGCAAGAGCGCGCTCGGCGGCGGCGGGTAATCGAAGAGCCAGCCGTTGTCGCCGTCGGCGTGGAGGTCCTTCTCGTGGTAGAGCGCGATCGGCTCGAGGAAGCACACGACGCGCCCGCACGCGCGCGCGATCGCGAAGGCTCCGCGCAGCATGCGCGCCGCCTCGTCGCCGCGCGAGGGCACGGCGAGCATCAAGCCCGGGATATCGCGCAGCGCGCCGATCGAGTTGTCGTTGTGGAAGTGTCCGCCGAAGCCCTTCTGGTACGCGAGACCTTGGATGCGCACGACCATCGGGTTCTGGAACTGGCCGTTCGAGAAGTACTGCAGCGAGCACGCCTCGCCGCGCAGCTGGTCGAGCGCATTGTGCAAGTACGCGAGGTATTGGATCTCGGGCGACGGCAGGAAGCCGATGTGCGCCGCGCCTTGCGCGATGCCCAGGATCGACGTCTCGTCGAGCAGCGTGTCGAACACGCGCGCGAGGCCGAAGCGCCTCTGCAATCCCGCGGTGACGGCGTAGACGCCCCCCTTCTTCCCGGTGTCCTCGCCGAACACGAGGATCTCGGGTCGGCGCAAGAGCTCGTCGTGCAGCGCGGAGTTGACGTGCGAGGCGAGGGTGCGCTTCGTCGGGCTCTTCGCTGTTTCCGGGAGAGCATCGCCCCACAGCTCCGCGCGCGCGGCGGCATCGACGGGTTCGGCGGCGACCGCTTGGATCTTCTCTTCGTCGTACGGGGCGAGCGGTCCCATCACTTCTTCGCGCGTCACGAGCCGCGGCCTGCGTGTGGCTTCCTCGGCGGCCGCGAGCACGCGCGCGCGCGTGTCGCGCACGATCTCGCGCAGCGTCTTCGGCGTCGCGGCGCCGGTCTCGACTAGCCGCCGCGCGTTCGCGAGCAGCGGATCGCGTGCCTCGATCGCCTCGATCTCGGGAAGCGTGCGGTACGTCGTCTCGACGTCGCTCCCCGCGTGCCCCCACAGGCGTGTGCAGCGCAGGTGCAGGAACACGGGCGCCTTCGTCGTCCGACAGGTGTCCACGGCGCGCGTCGCGGCTTCCCACATCTCGTCGATCTCGCCGTCGGCGAGGACGTAGCGCATGTAGCGCGCCTCGCCCCAGACGTCCTCGATCCAGCCCTTGGGCGTGTCGACCGAGATCCCGATCTGGTTGTCCTCGCAGACGAACAGGATCGGCAACGGGCTCCCGCGGCGGTGGATGTAGCGCGCGGCGTGGAGTCCCGCGAGCGCGGTGGCGTGGTTCGCGGACGCGTCACCGAACGAGCACATCACGATCGAGTCGTTCGGCAAGCCGCTCTCGACGCCGGCGCGGCGCGCGCGAGCGATCGCGAACGCCAGGCCCACGGCCTTCGGCAAGTGCGAGGCGATCGTCGACGTCTGCGGCGGAACCCACATCGCGCGGCTGCCCCACACCTTGTGGCGACCCCGGCTGATCGGATCCTCGGACGACGCGCACAGGCTGAGCAGCGTGTCGAAGCACGGCGTGACGCCCGGAGCCTTGCGGCTGCGCGCCATCATGAATCCGCCCGACCGGTAGTGCAGGAAGCACGGATCGGTGAGCCGCAAGAGCGCGCCGAGGATCGCGTTCTGCTCGTGGCCGGCGCTCGAGATCGTGTAGAAGCTGCGCCCGGTCTTCTTGAGCTCCCGCGCGGCGACGTCCAACGCGCGGCTCAGCGTCTGATCCTCGAACAACGCGACAGCGCCGCGCGCGGTCAGGCTGCCGCCGGCGTGCAGCGGCTCGTCGGGGGAGAGAGGGCGCGGGGCGGGCTCGGCGCTTTCGAGGTAGGAGTAGAGGTTCGACTCGACGACGGCGACACGGTTGGTGCTCACGGCGCGGGGCGGCGGAGGTTAGCGCATCGGCTCGACCGCCGCGACGGCGGCTTCGAAGTCGGCGACCGAGAGCGGCGACACTTCGTCGCCCTGCGCGCCGCCCTGGCGCCGCGCGGGGACCGTCGTGTAGAGCGCGCGCGGAAGGTATTCGGCGAAGAAGCGCTCCTCGCGCGCGCGGATCGCTTGCAGCGAGTACCGCGGTCGCTCCCGAAGTCCGGCGATGTGCACGACCGGGGAGGGCGGCAGGGCTCCGCGCACCGCGCCGGCCGCGCGCTTGAAGTGCTGCTTGAACGCGCTCTGGCCGAACTCGAGGAAGTGCAGGAACGTGTGATGCGTCGAGTTCGCGCCGGCCCACGGGTAGGGATGCAGGTCGTACGCCGCGCCGGCGCGGTCGATCGCCGCCTCGATCGTCTGCTCCGCGTCCTTTCCGCGGCGGCCGGCGCGCTGCGTGAACTGCGCGTAGAGACGCAGCTCGTCCCCCTCGGCGTAGAACACCTTGCGCACGCCGTAACGCGCGGGGTCCTGCGCGATGTGCGAGCCGCGCTCGAGCCCGAAGCGGCCGACGATGAAGAGATCGACGTAGTCCTTCTCCTGCTCGATCCAGCGCACGGTATCGAGCGCTTCGTCGAGCGTCTCGTCGGGATGATCGGTGAAGGTCATCCACTCGGTCGCGATTCCGGCGTCGTGGAACGCGCGGTTCACCGCGGTCATCGTCGCGCGGTCGCAGCCCTTGCGCATCAGCTCGAGGATGCGGTCGCTCCCGCTCTCGATGCCGAAGGCGGCGGAGCGCAAGCCGGCCTTGTGGAGCAGCGCGCAGCGCTCGGGCGTGAAGTACTTCTCGATCTTGAGGTCGCTCGACCAGCGGATCTTCACGTTGCGCTCGATCAGCGCCTCCGCCAGCCGCACCGCGTACGCCGGCGAGAGCACGTCGCACGAGATGTAGAAGTTCTTGACGCCGTAGCGACGCGAAAGCTGCGCGAGGTCCGCGGCCGCGCGCGACGCCGGGATCTCGCGGTAGCTCGCGGTCGCGCTCTCGGCCAGGCCGTAATAGCAGAACGAGCACTGGTTCCAGTAGCAGCCGCGCGTCGGCGCGTAGAGCAGCGTGCGGCTCGGTGCCCAGTAGCGATCCAGGTCGAGGTCGGAGTAGTCGGGCGCGGGCGCGTCTCGCAGGTCGAGCGTGCGCCGCGGGCCGAGCACGGGCTTCGAGCCGTCCCTCGTCAGCAAGTTCGGCACGTCACGGAGGATCTGGTGCCGATCGGCGGCGGCGGTCGATTTGCGCCAGCGCTCGAGGCGCGGAAAGAGCTCGGTCAGCGTCTCCTCGCTCTCGAACAACGCGATCCCGTCGGCGTAGTCGAGCACGCGCGCCTGCAGCGCCGGCTCCATGTGCACGACCACTTGGTGGATGCACGGCCCGCCGAGCGCGAGGAAGGCCGACGGCGCGCGCTCGCGCAGGAATCGACACAGGTACAGCGCCTCGGGGATCTGCGAGGGGAACACGACCGAGATCCCGATGAAGGCGGCGTCCGTCGGATCCGCGGGCGGGCCGTCGCCACTCGACCAGTCCCACTCCGCAGCCGTCGCGAAGTAACGCTCGTAGAACGCGGCGAACGGGCTGCGGCGCTCGATGCAATAGGAGTCGAGCAGATCGAGGCTCCAGGGAACGACGGCGTGGGTCGCGTGATTGAAGCCGAACCGGTACGGGTAATGAGCGGCGTTCAGCGCATCGAACAGTCCTTCGACGTGGCGCCGCGCGAGCGCGTATTGCGCGGGATCGTGGAAGCGCTCTCGCGATTGGAAGACCGCGATGGGGGAGATCTCTCCGCCGATGACGCGCTCGATGCTCGCACGGGCTTCGACCAGCAATCGGTACTGGCGCTGCTCGTGGAACGACAGCTCTTGTTGCCGATTGAGATCGACGAATCGCGAACCCATTCGCCGACCGAGCGCGTCCAGGGTCTCGGGTTCGAAGAGCCAGTGCGCGGCTTCGACGTTGAGGTCGATCACTCGCGCGTCGAGCCCGCGCGCGCGCAGCCAGCCCTTCAGCGTCGGAAGGCTCAGGTACGGTTGCGTCGGGTCCGCGAGCGGCGGATGGAGGAGCAGGTGCTGCACGGGCGGCGAATCGGGCCGAGCATGCTACCCGGCTGCCCGCGGCGTCTCGCCGAATTGGGCGGCGTGACCGTCGCGACCGTTGCGGATCGCCGGCAGAAGGATCTGGCGTTCGCGAGCCGCACAACGTACAATGCGACTTCCTATGCAACCCATTGCCCGCCCGAGTGGCGATGGGAAACCGGCGTCTGGCGCCGCCAGGACTGGGTTCCGAGGCGGTATCGTGGCAGTCGTCGGGAAACCTAACTCGGTGAAAAAGCAACAGCTTACGCCCCCTTTCCACAGGCTTCACCGGAGACAAATCCCCAAAAACCACAACCGATAGAATGAGTCAGGCCGGACACGAGCCGCAGGACCGGGCAGCGGTCAAGCAGCCGTCGGCACAACCCAGGGGTGCGGACGGGCGAATCGATCGCTGCGGTTCTACGTCGATCCCCCCGCTGCGAAGCAGCACCTGACTCACGGCCCGGCAGGGCGTGCTTCCGCGAGAGGGCCGGCATCGATCTTTCCCCTCTCTGCTCGCCCCACGTCTCGGAGCGCGCGTAGCGGCTACGGCCGCCGCACGCGAGCTCGAGATGCCTCACCCCCACTCCAGACGAACCATGCACACGCATTCGCACTCTCACGGCAGCTCGGCGGGCGGTCCCGCCAAGGGGGAGGGCTACACGCGAACTCTGGCGTCGCGACGCGATTCACAGGTTCGCGCGCGCGCGGATGAACGGCGCGGCGCGGTGCTCGTCGAGTTCGCGCTGATCACGATCGCGTTCTACTTGCTCTTCGCGGGCACGTTCGAGATCGGCCGCATGGTGTTCTCGGCGCAGATCCTCCAGAACGCCGCGCGCGTCGGCGCGCGCGAGCTCGCGCTGATCCCGCTGCCGGCGACGTACACGTTCGACAAGGCGCTCGGCATCGACCCGCCGTACGCCTCGTTCCCGGAGGGTTCGGAGGAGAAGAAGAACGCCGACAGGGTTCGCACCTTCTGCTACGACCCGCGCCTTCTCGCAGTCGACCTGACGGCTTACTCGGACGAATCGAGCTACCAAGCATTCATCGCGAGCTGGCCCCCGCTCAATCGAATGCTCCTGCCCTTGATGCTTCGCGAAGACGTCAACGGCGTGCCGTATATGCGCTATCCGGGCGCGCTGGTCGACGCTCCGTCGTTGGGCATCGACGCCACCGGCGATACGCGGATCGTTATGGTTCCGGTGGTCACTTCGCGTGGCGACGACGGTGTCGAGACCATCGCATGGCACCACGTGGTCGAGGAGATCCGTGCCAATCCCGACGACTCGGCGACGGGTCCGTTCAGCATGGTTCCGGCGTCGCCGCAGGCGCAACAAGGCCTCGTGGCGCTCCGAATCAACTTCCCGTTCCAGGCGGGGTCGCTCTCCGCGTACCAAACGCACACGATCGGGGAATCGATCGTCAACGATCCCGTGCTGGCCAACGACGGCGCAGTTTCGATCGACGGCGACAGCATCGCGCTCCCCGGATCGCTCGTCGAAGCGACGCAGGACGGGACGTACGGCGGTGAGTACGGACTCGGCAAGCACTACGCACTCGCGCAGAGCGTCCGTCCGTTCCGCCGGACGCTCACGGCTCAATCCATCTTCCGCCGCGAAGTCTTCAAGTAATCCAGACGCCGCCCCCTCACACACACGCAGAGACACACCCGAAGGCATCCCCATGGCTCAACCCAGAACGCGCGGCCGACGATCGAGCAAGAACGCCTTGCTCGTGATTGGACTGCTCCTCGTCGGAGGAGTGGCGGCAATCGGCACGATCATGTTGGTCGGCGACGTCAAGCTGCCCTTCCTTGGCAAGACCGTCGAGGCGAAGGACAAGAAGAAGGAAGAGGATCTGGCCGGCAAGATCCCCGTGCCGCTGCTGATGCGGACGATTCCCGCGTACACCGCAGTGACTCTCGACGACCTCAAGGATCCGGCCACCGGCAAGGTCCGAGTCACGCACATCGATCCGGCGAAGGCGGAAGAGAGGGGATTCCTGGTCAAGGTCGACGAGGTCGTGGGCCGCGTCATGGCGCGCGACAAGGAGCCCGGCTACGCGTTCAAGGAGACGGACTTCCTGCCCAAGGGCACGCGCCCCGGCCCGACCGCCGGTCTCGAGCCCAACACGCGCGGAATGTGGATCAACGTGAACAAGATCGCGGGGCTCCGCGGCCTGAAGCGAAACGACCGCTTCGATCTGCTCGCCGTGAAGTACGCGCCGAGCAAGGCCAGGTCCGACAGCGGTCTGAGCCCGGCCGCGGTGGCGGCCCAAGCCGAGCAGGGGATGTGGGACGCGTCGAATCGCGTCCTCGCGCAGAACGCCAAGATCGTCGTTCCGTTCCCGCTGCCCGGCGCAAAGTCATCGAGTCGGGACAAGGAAGAGGTCTTCATCCAAGTCGCGGATTCGGAAGCCGATCCGCTCACGGATGCCCTCGCGGTCAACGCGCAGATCACGTGCTTCTCGCGTTCGAGTCGGCCTGGTGGCGACGAATCTCCACTCCCCACTCCTCCTCCGCCCGCTCCGGTCGAATCGATCGAAGTGATCAGCGGCGGCAAGTCTTCCGTGCACGTCGTTTCGCCGAACACGAGCGAGCCTCGAGACGCCGGCGACGTCGATGACGACGAATCCGTTCCTCAAACCAGCCAATCTAGCCCCAAGAAGGACGCGACGCTTCGCGATCAGTGAGACTGATGCGACAGAACGGAACGAGCGCGACGTCGATGTCCAACGCGAACGCGTCCAGACGCGGCGTCGCGCTCGTGATGTTCGTGATGCTGGTGTTCGCGTTCCTGGCGATGGCGGCGCTGTCCATCGACATCGGATTGGCGAGCCTGACGCAGGCTCAAATGCAGAACGCGGTCGACAGCGCCGCGATCGAAGCCGTCGCGACTCGAGACCTGTACGTGACACGGAGTTCGTCGAATCTCCTCCGACGACGGTACGTCGTGCCCATGCGCGTGCGCGACGTGTTCGACGACGACTTCGTTCCGCACCTCCTCGCACCCGAGCCGGACGCCGCCGGCTACGGCGCAGGCCCGGTGTTCCGCATCAATGACGGCGTCGGCGACGCAAACGCCTTGGCGCTCATCGAGGATCCCACTCCGGCGGAGTACACGGTGCCGGAGGCGTACGTTGACAGTCCGCGCCTGCAATCCAACCAAAACGACCTGCCCCACGGAGACATGGTGAGCGGAACTTACGTTCCCCCGCTGGTTGGATCGTCGGACTCGAGCTGGCACGCCGAGACGTCGGGGTCGTACCTGCGCAGCGATTTCAGATCGCCGGCCGTTGGCGCTTCGAATCCGATCGTGGCCGTTTGGGATGGCTGGAGGTCGCTGGGAATGCTCGTCCGCATGCGACGGGTAAGTCCCGCCGGGCAGCTCGACAGCGTTCAGAACGTGAGCTCCCACGGTCCGGCCGTTCCGCTGCTGTTCGGCTTGGGAAGCACGATCCACGCCGCGGAAGGCGGCACTCGCGACATCCGCCGTGACGGCCTGTCCGTGCGCGCGACGGCGATCGCATCTGGAGTTCCCGTCCTCAGCGCCGGCCCGCTGCAGTTCTCCGACGACTGTGCCCACGTCCTCGGCCGCAAGTGGACGCATGTCGACGATCAACCGCGCGCCATGTACGGCCTCGCACCGATCGTAATCGACAAGCGATTCTGGCTTCACGACCTGCCGGACTTTGTCGACGGCGTGGCTACCGACACCGATGGCAATCCCGATACAGACGAAGACGAATCCGTCCTCCTCGAGCTCCACAACGGTTACGTGAGAGTCGTAGGCACGGAAGCGATCGTCGGTCGAGTGTACCTCGACGATCCAAGTGCACCGCCCTCGTCGGAGCTATCGGAACTCTGCGCGTTCAGAAGGTGTGGGATGTTCATGAGTGTCGGTATGCGACTGCCGCCACCCAGCCCGTTGTCAGAGCAGGAACACGACCGGTTGTGGTTCTGGCTCTCGCGTTCGGTTGTTAATCCTGTCATGCAGGAGATTCCGTTCGCCGCCAACAACGGCCGCTGTTACATCGCGATCTCGACGAGGATTGGTCCGGTCGAGCGCGTAGTTGGATTCGTCCACGGGAAGTTCGAGGTCAACGAAGCCGACGGCGAGATCATCCGAATCTCCAAGGGATGGAAGGATGCGGACGACCTGGCGATCATCCCAAATCACTCGAATCCTGCGTTCAATCAGCCGTGCTCGGTGCTCATCGCTCCCGAGAACGCCACTTCGCAGGCAGCCGATGATCTGGTGCTGCCCAACGCACTCACGGAAGACGAGCGGACGCTGATCTTCCGCCACCTGCTCAGCCTCACGTACCGGACATTCCCCGAGCCGCCGGAAGAGCCTCCGGCCGACTGGGTTCCGACCTACGACTGGCATGACTTCCAGAGCGGAGCCCTGCTCGCGCCCGGACTTGTTCGCTGATTTCGACTCCAACTATGGAAACCACTCCCCAAATCCTCGTCGTCGGTTCCGACCCTCTCCTGCGCGGTGAGTTCGAGGCGGCGATCTCGTCGCTGCGCAAGTGGCGTCCCGTGCTTCACCTCGTCACGAGCACGCGGCAAGCCATCGAGTTCGCTCGCAACCGCCGCCCGGAGCTCGTGTGCGTCCAGCTCGAGTCGGATCCGCGCACGTTGAAGACGTTCGCGGAGGAGATCAGCGCGGTCGCGCCCGGCTCGTCCGTCGTCGCGCTGTACCGTCCCGAGAACCTGGGGTTCGGCGAGGCCGAGCACACCGTGATCATCGAGGCGATGCGCGCACAGGTGCAGGACTTCCTGCGCCGTCCGCTCTCCGCGCCGGAGCTGCAGCAGCTGCTCGACCGCATGTTGCGCAAGCCGGCGGAGCTCAAGAAGGAGATGGGCAAGGTAATCTCGTTCGTGAGCAACAAAGGCGGCGTCGGCAAGTCGACGCTGTCGGTCAGCACCGCCTGCGCGCTCGCGAAGCGCCACCCGGGCAAGGTGCTGCTCATCGACGTGTCGCTGCACCTGGGCAGCTGCGCACCGATGCTCGATCTGCAGCCTTCGACCGGTCTCGCCAGCGCCGCGCGCGAGCGCAACCGCCTCGACGAGACGCTCGTCAAGAAGCTCGCCGTGCACCACGAGTGCGGTCTCGACCTCCTCGCCGCGCCCGTCGACGCCGTCGAAGCGGCGGACATCGACGACGAGAGCATGTCGCGCACGCTGACGCTGGCGCGTCGCGTGTACGACTACGTGATCGTCGACACGTTCCCGATGCTCGACGGCCTGGTGCTGGCGATCCTCGATCTCTCGGATCGCGCGTACGTCGTCGTCCAGAACACGGTGCCGAACGTCGTCGGCGGCTCACGCCTCCTGCCCGTCCTCGTGCACCTGGGGTTCCCCAAGGAGCGCACGCGCGTCGTCCTGAACAACAACTTCGAGAAGGTCGCGGGGGGATTGACCGCCGAGGACGCGGCCGAGCGCCTCGATCGTCCGATCGACCACGTCATTCCTTATCAGAAGAAGCTGATCACGGCGCTCAATACGGGCAAGCCCTACATCCTGCACAGCACCTCGCTCTTCGGCTTCGGCAAGGCGATCAAGCGCATCGTCGAGGAGATCGAGACGTTCGGTGCGGCGGATTCCGCGCCCGCTTCGAAGCCGGAAGTCGACGAGCCAATCGCCCCTTCGCCCAAGCTGATCCCGAACCCGCGTCCGAGCTGAGCGCCAGCACCTCCTGATCCCGACCTCTCCCTCGAACGAAACGACCCCTCCCGATGGAAACACCGCTCGACCGTGACCAGCTGCGCGCGAAGTTCACGCGCAACCTGGCGACCGACGTGAGCGCGCGCTTGCGCGCCGACGAGCGCGACGCGGCTCACCACGCCGGCAACGGACGCGACTACGGCGTCGACGCGCAGGTCGTCGGCAATCGCCAGCCAAACGTCGACTACTTGTCGATCAAGGCGCGGCTGCACAGCCGGCTGCTCGACGAGATCGGCGAGCGCAGCATGTACGGCAGCGGCGAGGAGACGATCGCTCGCGCCGTGCAGGAGTTCGTCGCGCGCGTCCTGCAGACCGAGAACGTCCCGCTCAACCAACAGGAGCGCGAGCGTCTCTCGGACGAGCTGACTCAGGAGACGCTCGGCGTCGGACCGCTCGCGCCGCTGATGGCCGATCCGGCGGTCACGGACATCCTCGTGAACGCGCCCGACAAGGTGTACGTCGAGCGCTTCGGCCGCCTGTCGAAGACCGAGGTCCGCTTCCGCGACCACGAGCACATCATGCGCGTGATCGAGCGCATCGCCGCGCGCGTCGGACGCCGTATCGACATGGGCTCGCCGATGGTCGACATGCGCCTGCCGGATGGAAGCCGCGTGAACGCGACGATCCCGCCGGTCAGCCTTGACGGCCCGACGATTTCGATCCGCCGATTCGGGCGGCAACGCCTGCGCCGCGAGGACCTCCTGCGCCTGGGCATGCTCTCGAAGGAGATGCTCGGCTTCCTCGATCACGCGGTGCACGCGCGCCGCAACATCCTCGTCACCGGCGGAACCGGCGCGGGCAAGTCGACCCTCCTCGGCGCGATGGCCGAAGCGATTCCCGGGCACGAGCGCATCGTCACGATCGAGGACACGGCCGAGCTCATCCTCGACCAAGAGCACGTCGTCCGCATGGAGACGCGTCCGCCGAACATCGAAGGGCGCGGCGTCGTCACCGCGCGCGACCTCGTCATCAACAGCCTGCGCATGCGCCCCGATCGCATCATCGTCGGCGAGTGCCGCGGCCCCGAAGCGCTCGACATGCTCCAGGCGATGAACACCGGTCACGACGGCGGCATGACGACCGTGCACTCGAACTCGCCGCGGGACGCGCTGAACCGCCTCGAGACGATGGTCTTGATGGCGGGCATCGAGCTGCCCTCGCGCGCCATTCGGGAGCAGATCGTCTCGGCACTGCACTTCGTCGTCAGCGTGCGGCGCTGCGACGACGGCGTGCGCCGCGTCGAAGTGATCTCGGAGATCACGGGCCTCGAAGGCGGCACGCCGCTGATGCAGGACCTGTTCCGCTATCACCAGACCGGTCGCAGCGGCAAGAAGCTGGTCGGTCACTTCCTGGCGACCGGCGTCGTTCCGCGCCTCGTGCACGAGCTGCGCGACAAGGGCGTCGACGTATCCATGTCCTTGTTCCAGAAGACGGAGCCGAGCGGCGATGTCTGAGGTCTACATCGGAGCGAGCGCCGCCGCCGGCGCGGGCGCGCTGTACTGGATCTGGCGCGGACGCCGGCTCCACCGCATCGCGCGCGAGCGCCTCGGCGACGACCTGCTCGGTCGCGACGGCGAGGCCGTCGGCATCGAGATCCATCCGTGGCTGCGCCGCCGGCCGATCCTGCCGTTCGTGATCGGTCTCACGGTCACCCTGCTCCTCCTGTTCCTCGCGCAGTGGTGGACGGTGTACTGCGTGTCGATCGGCGTGATCTCGGGCGTGCTGGCGTACCTCGTCGAGCAACAGATCGCCGCGCAGCGCGCGCTGAAGATCGAGATGCAGCTCGCGACTTCGCTCGACCTGATGGTCGGCGCGCTCGGCGCGGGCGCGGGAATCTCCGAGGCGATCGAGAGCGCCGCGCGCGAGTCGCAGGAGCCGATGAAATCGGAGCTGCTCGAGGTGCTCGGCCGCATTCGCTACGGCGAAGCGCCGCAGCGCGTGTGGAACGACTTCGTGACGCGCATCCCGCTCGAGACGTTCCGCCTGTTCGCGTTCACGATGGCCGTGCACGGCGAGGTCGGCGGCAGCCTGGCTCCGACTCTCGCGTCGGTCGGCCGCTCGATACGCGACCGCATCGAGATCTCGCGCCGCATCCGCGCGCAGTCGACCGAGGCGCAAGGCTCGGTCGTGGGCATCGTGTGCATCACGTACTTCCTTGCGCTGATGATGTGGCGCGCGAATCCCCAGCACTTCGAAGAGTTCGTGAAGACGCCGATCGGCGCGAACTTCATCGGCGCTGCGCTCGTGCTGCAGGCCATCGGACTCCTCTGGATCACGAAGCTGGCGCAGCTGCGCTTCTGAACGCATGCCGACCCTCGGACAGAACTCGGTTTGGATGATCGTGGCCGCGCTGTGGTGCGGAGCCGCGATGATCGGGATCGTCTTGTACAACCGCTGGCGTGCCCGCGAGGAGGCGCGCCGGCGCGTGTACGCCGAGGACGACGCGCTCGCGGCGCATCGCGCCGCGGACGGCGACGTCTCCGAGAAGAACTTCCTCGTGCGCTGGCTGTTCCTCGCCGGATACCGCTCGCCGAACGCCGCGGCGATCTACATGTCGGCGACGTTCCTGTGCGTCGTCGTCGGGATCGTCGTCGTGATCGCGGCCGAGTCGACGGGTCTGACGCGCACGGCGGTCGCCGCGGCGACGGGCGTGCCGGGGGGACTCGGCGACATCGCCGCGCCGATCCTCGTCGCCGGTCCCTGGATCGTCCTCGTCCTGTGGGGAATGCTGCCCTGGTCGATCGTGAACGCCGCGCGCAAGCGGCGCGTGCTCGCCGTCGAGCAGGACATGCCGGTCACGCTCGATCTGCTCGCGACGATGAGCGAGACGGGCCTCGGCTTCGACAGCGCGCTCACGAAGGTGCTCGAGTCGCAGCGTCAAGACCGACCGCTCGTGCAAGAGCTGCAGACGTTCCAGCTGGAAGCGCTCGGCGGCATCTCGCGCGTTCAATGCTTCCGGCGCCTCGCGCGGCGCCTCGAAGTGCAATCGATGACGATCTTCGTCTCGGCGCTCGTGCAGGCCGAGCAAGTGGGGGCTGGATTCGCGAAGGTGCTCCGCACGCAGGCCGACGACCTGCGCAATCGCCGACGCGAAGACGCGAACATGTTGGCGCAGGCGTTGACCGTGAAGCTGATCTTCCCGCTCGTGATCTGCTTCCTCCCGGGGATCTTCGTCTGCACCCTCGGACCGATCTTCCTGCAGTTCATCAAGCTGGCCGACAGCGTGCTGCAGACCCACTGACCCCACCCCGAAGATTTCCCCCACTTTTCACACCCACACTCCACGAGCGTTCGGATGCCGGACTTGCCCCTCGGGCTGTCCGAACCCCGCTGCATCCGCCCCTTCTTCATCCCTTTGCGCCGCAATCCCGTGATCTGACAGGAGCCCCGATGACCATTCGATCGATCGAAACCACGCGCCAGATCGGCGCGTCGCGCGCGCGCAGGGAGGATCAACAATGATGCTGCTCGACGTATTGAAAGGCGTGAAGCCCCGGCGCCGTGTGCGCTTCGCATCGATCGCCGCGGGGGCGACGATCATCGCCACGCTGGGTGCGGCGCTCCCCGTCGTCGTGATGCCCAAGCAGGACGCGCAGTCCGCGCTCGTCGAGATGCTGGCCTCGGGCAAGCGCTCGAAGGAGATGCGTCCGATCATCGAATCGAGCGACGCGTTCCTCTCGTTCTCGAAGGACATCGCGCGCGTCGCCGTCGGCAACCCCGAGGTCATCAAGCTCAGCACGTCCGACAAGCGCAACCTCGTGCTCAACGGCGCGAAGGTGGGGCGCACGAGTCTCACCGTCTGGTACGAGGGCGGGCAGAACGAGCAGTTCATGCTGTCGGTCGTGCGCGACCTCTCGGTGCTCGAGACGGCGCTGCGCTCCGTGCACCCGAACATCCACGTCGAGATCGCGCCGGATCGAGACGCGGTAGTGCTGTCGGGAAACGTTCCAGACGCCTCGTATTCGACGCGCGCCGAAGCGGCAGCCCTGCAGTACATCGCTGCCGGGAGCTCGCGGAACAAGACGGTGCAGTCCGAGCTCGAGAACACGGGCCAAGTGATCAACCTAATCCGGTCCGAGACCGCACCAACAAGCCTTGAAAGTCGGATCGAGACCGAGATTACGCGGCAAGGAGGAAAGAACGTTCATCTAACTCGTGTCGTTTCCGGCGCACTTCCGAACGACGATGAGGACATCTTCGTCGTCGAAGGCGAAATGCCGAACCAGCGCGCAATCGACAACGTGCGCAACCTGCTCAACGGCATGATTCCCGACGAGGGTGATCGCGAAGCGCAGGAGGACAATCCCCGCGTCGTGAACCGGATGACGACGCCGGAAGGCGTCCTCGAGCTCGAGCAGATCATCGAGAAGGCGATCCGCGAGGAAGTCGGTTGCCCGAAGGTGCACGTCAGCCGCGTCAACGACGCGCAGTTCCGCGGGGAGGCCGACATTCTGGTGCTAAAGGGTTCCGTGCCGAGCCAAACAAAGTTGACGCAGGCCCTCGCGCTGGCATCTCGACTGTTTCTTCAACAACAGCTCGTGAAAGACAAGCTTGAAGGACAATTCGAAGACGTTACCGAGACGTTTGCCGGTGGCACGACACGTAACACGCGCCGTCCACTGCAACTCAAGTCAGCGCAGGATGACATTAAGGTCGCTGGGGATGAGTCAGGCGCACTGCGCAATATTCGCGAGGGCGGGGCGGGTCGAGCCGGACAGGCAATCGGCAGGCTGAGGTCGGCGACTAGCAACTTGTCAGGAGGATCTAGCGGAAGTTTCGGAGCCCTCCTCGGCAACCTTGTCGAGTCGAACATCGCTCGCGCGACCGCGCTCGAACTCGCGAATGGTCGAATTCTCTCGTTCTTGACCGTCGACGATCTACCGCAAGTGCGCGTCGACATCCGCGTCGTGGACATCAACCGCACCGCGCTCCTGAACTGGGATTCGGACCTCGCGGTCAAGGTCACCGACTTCGACCAGCAGTCGACGATCCCGCATGACTTTGCACTCGACAGCGACGGATTCGTGCAGCCGGTCGGTCTGAACCCCGGCGCGACGGACAACGCCGAGTTCGAGAACGTGCTCGGCTTCCTCGGCGGCGGATTCGCGAACGCGCTGCATATCAGCGGCGATCACGTCGACATCCGCTCGCTGTTCTCGCTGCTCGAGTCGGAAGGCTTGTCGAAGACGCTCTCGAGTCCCTCGCTGACCGTGCTCTCGGGCGAGCTCGCCTCGTTCGGAGTCGGCGGCAGCATTCCGATCGAATCCAGCATCCTGGCCGCGTCGGGCATCGCTACGACCGAAGTCGAGTTCATCGATTTCGGCATCAACCTGTCGGTACGCCCGCTCGTCGGCGAAGACGGCTACATCACGCTCGACATCGTGCCTGAGGTTTCGAACCCCGACGCCGCGCTGACAGCGCAGATCCGCGCGACGAGCGGGACCAGCCCGGCGACGACGGCATTCAGCTCGCGCGTCCTGCGGACGAGCTCGCGCCTGCGTGATGGACAAACGCTGCTCATCGGCGGTCTTACCGAGCGCAGCCGCACCGACGACACGTCGCAGACGCCGTGGCTGCACAACGTTCCGCTCCTAGGCTGGCTCTTCAAGGACTTCAGCTACGCGGACGGCGACCACGAGCTCGTGATCGCGCTCAGCCCCGTGATCGTGCGCGACATGCCGAACGACGCACTGCTCTGGGCGTTCCCGACCGGCGTCGAGCTGATGCACCCGCCGAAGGACGCGAAGAACGCGCCCGACGCCAAAGAGGCGAACGAGACCAAGAAGTAGGAGCACGCCACCATGAAACACACGACTTTGATCTGCGTGCTCGTGGCTGCCGCGCTCGCGGCGTGCCAGGGCGACTCCTTTGGACACCGTCCCTACGAATGCGATCCCGACGATCGCCTCGAGGAGCTCCTGCGCGACTATGACAAGTGCCAGCGTGGGAAGCTCGACGGCGACGGAAGCAACCAAGTGATCGTCGACTGCGATCGGATCTGGAACCAGATCGAGCGCATGACGCTCGACTTCCCGCGCCACGTGCCGTCGTTCCTGGCGAACGCCGTGATCGCGTACGACGAACGGCAATGGGACAAGGCGGATCGCTACTTGAACGCGATCTTCAATCTACAGCCAGTACACCCCGAAGCCGCGATCCTGAAGAGTCGCGTCGCGATCGAAGCGGGCTATTTGCCCGCTGCGCGACGTCTGCTCGAGAATCAAAGGAGCGCCGCGCCCGACAATTTCGGACTGCGCGAAGCGTTGTCCGCGGTGCTGTACATGTCCGGCGACCTGAAAGGTGCG
>CAZQHA010000018.1:0-19605 GCA_964592795.1 uncultured Planctomycetaceae bacterium
CTCGGCCGCATGCCGCGCGAGCTCCGTCCGGTCGCGGACAAGGCGGACGCCTTGATCGCGCGCGTGGAGACCGCGCTCGAACGCGAGCGGCGCACGGCCGCGGACATCGCGCACGAGCTGCGCAACCCGATCAGCGAGCTCCTGACGGTTTCCGAGGTCGCGCTGCGCGACAGGTCCGGTGGACCGGAGGCGCGGCGCGCGCTCGGCACCGTGCGCGACATCGCGTGGCGGATGGGCGGGCTCGTGTCGACGCTCCTCAAGCTCGCGCGGCTCGAGATGGGCACGGAGACGCGCGGTCGGGGCAGGATCGACTTGGAGGCGCTGGTGCGGGAATCGGGCCGATCGCTCAACGCGATGAAGCAGGAACGCCGGGTGCGATTCGAGAACCGCCTCGAGATCGGAGAGACGGTGGAGGCGGATGCCGACGTGCTGAGGATCGTCGTCACGAACCTCTTGAGCAATGCGCTGTACTACGCTCCGCACCAGACCTCGGTCGACTGTCGCTTCGAGCGCCACGGCGATCGGTGGGAGCTCGTCTTCGAGAACGACGCGGCCGACTTGAATCCCGAGGACTTGCCCCACGTGTCGGAGCCGTTCTGGAGGAAGGAGCGCGCGCGCGCGGACCGGAATCGGTCGGGCCTGGGGCTCGCGCTCTCGCGCGCGCTCGCGGAGCGGACGGGCATGGGACTGTCGTTCGAGATCGTGGATGGGCGCTTTCGAGCCACGATCGAGAGCGGCAACGGCGGTGTCGCTGCGCGCACGTCGCGTCCCACCTAGTCGAATCGGTTCGCGGCCAAATCAGAAATCGGAGGCAACCGGTCCGCACGCCGCGAAGTCGCGTGGGTGAACTTGGGCCTCGTCCAGGGATCGGGGTGATCCCGAGCCGGGTCCCGCCACGGAGGAATCCATGCGAACGCTCCATGCAACGAAACCTAGAATGTGGCTCCCGCTCGCTGGGGCCGCCATGCTCGCAATGGCCGTTTCCATTCCCATGGGTCTGCAGTCGTGTCAAGCGACACACAACGCCGATGGCACGATCACGATCGTCGTCTCTCCGGACACGACGATTACCGCGAACGGCCTGGAGGACGCGCTGATGCAGCTCGTGAAGCTGCTGAATGAGTGCATACTCGCTCAGCCCGACTGCTCGGCTGACCAGCTTGCGGCTCTCACTCGCGCGATCGAGATCGTCGGGAACTTGAAGAGTGGTTTTTCACCGCGCCCACCACCGCCGCCGGTGCCGCCGCAGCCCAAGCCGACCCCGCCACCCCAGCCGGGTGGTTGATCGAATGACACCTCTTTCCCAGGTGCAGGAACATGTCCACACGAAGACTCGCCATCCCGTTTCTCGCGCTATCGATCGCACTCGGCTGCTGGTTTCTCGTGCGCACACGAACGCGAGTAGGACCCTCTGCTGGCACTTGGGAGAGAGCTGAAACCAGCGCGATCGAAACGCGAGACGCTCTCGTTCCGGACGGACGCTCGGTTGCGGCGAGTGGAAGCGCCGCGCCGACCGAGCGCTCGACACCGGGTCTGAAGGCACCCACGAACGCGGAAGAGTTGCAAGCCTTTGTGCGATGGATGAAAGGCCTGTCGCGCGAAGAGTTGCTAAAGCTCACGAACGCCGAGTACGGCTTCCGCGAGAGCGAGCTCATCCAGTTGCTCCAGGGCTTGGAGGGTGATTGGGTCATCGACGAGCTTCGGCGACTCGCGACCGGCGAACCCGACGATCTCGTGCGCGCGACGCTGACGGTGGGCCTCTTCGGCGGCTTTCGACCATCACGCATGACCGATCCGCGATTGCTTGCAGCTGCGCGGGATCTGATCCCGCTTTACGTCACGGGCGAAGCCGACCCGTTCGGAGCGGCCGCGTCGTTGACCATGGGCACGCATGCGGCTTGCATGCGCCAGAAGCAGGACCTCGGGCAACTGTTGTTGCCCCACTTGGGTCATTCCGACAACCCCGACCTGCTGTTGAACGGATACCTCATGCTCGGCAACTACGCGGGCACTGAGAGCGCGCTCTCGGATGCAATGCTGCGCCATGCGAACGACGAGGGTCGGTTTGGCGCACTCGAAGGTTTGCGATTCGCGGCTACCAAAGGTCGCGTCTCGGCGGACGACATCACTCGACTCGGTCGCGAGGCACTCGCAACGGAACACTCCGCCCGCAATCGACTTCTACTCGTCGAGATGATCGGCGCCATGGGCGGCGACGCCGGCCTCGATGTGCTCAGCGACATCGTGAAGTCGGGTGACTCGGACTTGCTCGGCGAGGCTGCGACGACACTCGCGCATCGCGGGGACCCCGAGCGAGCTCTCGCGACGATCTCGTCGGCGCTGCAGAACTCAGCCGTCTCGGAAGCGGACCGCGCATCGCTGTACCAAGCACTCGGCGTCATCCAGAGCCCCGAGACCAAGCAACGTCTACTCGACGTCGCCCACGACACCGCGCTGTCCGACACGGAGCGACTGCAAGGTCTCCGTGGATTGTGGCACCGGACGGTCGACGAAGAGCTGGCGACCGAGCTGCGCGGAATCATCGACAGCAACGCGCCGGCGGAGATGCGGGCCGAGTCGCTCCGGATGCTCGCGATGAACTCCGAGACGATGCCCGAGCTGGACGTCCTGACCCTCGCGGCGGCCGACGAGGACGACGCCGTCCGCCGCGAAGCCGTTCTGCTCGGCGCGCTGCAGGGCGGGCCGGACACGCGTGCGTGGCTCGAAGAACGGCTCTTGAACGATCGCTCTCCTGACGTGAAGGCGGCCGCGCTGAGCGCGATGGTCGTTCAAGCGCACTACGGCGGCGATGGCGAGACCGCGCTCGACTATCTTTCACGCGCGCGCCGGATGACCGAGGACCCAGCGGTCATCGATCTCATCGATCGCGGCGAGACCATGGCGCGCAGCTACGACCCGCGACGACTCGACATCCAGCTCCAGGAGCAGGCGGAGACGTACAAGACGATCGCGAAGTATGTGAAGGGGCCGTCCCAGTTGGAGTTCCAGCGGCAGGCCCGGTACATGGACGCCTTGATGCGCTCGATCCGGGCGAATCAGCCGCGGTGACCAAGCGTTGCGCGGCGTCTCTGCGACTCACTTCGCCGGCGGCCGCAGCGTGTCGAGCTCGCTCTTCCACTTCGCGAGCACGGCCGCGTCGCCGGAGCCGGAGGTGACTGTCGCTGCCGTTTCGAGCACGCGCACGCCGCGCTCGAGCGCCGCCGTCATCACGCTCACGCGCGACTCCGCGGGCAGGACACCGTCGGCCGCGAGGCGCGTCAGACTCTGCACGGCGAGCTCGCGCGCCTCGCCGACCCTCTCCGGCTGCAACACGAGCGCGTCCGCGAGCTGACTCTGGAGCACGGCGACGCGCCAATCGTCCGGTCCGTCCGCGCTGGACCTCCGCTCGATCACGTCGCGGAAGAGTCGCTCCGCCTCCCCCGCCATGTCGATCGAGCTCTCCTTGCGCGCGCGGTCGGTCAGCACGATCGCGACCGACGCCGCGCTCGACGTCACGTCGAGGTGGTCCGGCGGCAGCAGCCGTGAGTACGTCGCGTGGAGCTCGCGGTACGTTCGCTCGGCGCCCTCGAGGTCGCCGCGCTGGCGCTGCACGACGCCGAGCGACTCCAGCGTCAACGTGTGATTCTCGTGATCGGGCCCGAGCCGGTTGCGAAAGATCGCGCTGGCCTTCTCGAGCAGCCGTTGCGCGTCGTCGAGCTCGCCCCGCTCGCGCTGGGTGACCGCGAGCAGCTGCAAGGCGACCGCACGATCGGGATGGTCGTCGCCGAGCTTCTTGCGGTAGATCTCGGCGGCCTCCTCGAGCAGCTCGCGCGCCTCGTCTCGTGCGCCCGCGCGGCGCCGGATGGTCCCGAGCGTGCACAGCGACGTCGCGAGATCGGGGTGATCGTCGCCGAGCTTGCGGCGCTGGAGGTCGATCGCGTCGCGCAAGTACTGCTCGGCCGCCGCCGCGTCGTTGCGCATCGCCGCGATCCGGCCCAGGTTGTCGAGCGCCATCGCGACGTTGGGATGATCCGGCTTGCCCGCGATGCGCAGCACGGCGATGCGATCCTGGAACAGCTTCTCAGCTTCGGCTCGCTCGTCCGCGGTGCCGTCCATCAGCGCGCGGCCGAGCGCGAACATCGCGTTGCCCGTCTGCTCGTCGTTCGGGCCGTACACGCGCTCGCGCAGCGCGAGCGCCTCGCGCAGGTACGGGACGGCGTCCGCGGGCGAGCGTCCGGCGTGGATCACGTTCCCGCACACGTACAAGAGGTGGCCGAGCACCGGGCTCTCCGGCGCGATGCGCCGCGCGATCTCGAGCCCTTCGAGCGCCAGCTTCTCGGCGCTCGCATAGTCGCCGGCGTCGTTGTACGCGTACACGCGCTCGACCAGCGTCTCGAGCGACCGGACGCTCTCGATCCCGTCGAGCTCGAGGTGGATGTCGTGCGCGGCGATGAAGTGCTTCGCCGACTTCTGGCCGTCGCCGAGCCCGCGGTAGGCGCGTCCGAGGATGCGGTGCACGGTCGCCTCGATCTCGGGATCCGCCGCCGGTCCCGACGCGAGCCGCGAGTCGAATTCGTCGAGCAGCTCGCGCACCGTGTAGTCCCCGCCCTTGCCGGCGTACGGATCGGCGCTCTCGAAGAGTCCGGTCAGGATCTCGATCACTTGCTCCGCGCGCCGCGCCTGCGTCTTCGCGGTGCCCTCGGCGCGCTTCGCGGTATCGCGTTGCGCGCTCGCTTCGACGTAGCCCGACGCCGCCGCGACGAGCCCGACGACCAGCGACAGCGCGATCGCGACGCCGGCCGCGACGCCGACGCGGTGCCGGCGGACGTACTTCTTCATCCGCTGCGCGGCGCTCGGGGGCGACGCGCGCACGGGCCGATCGGCGAGATGGTTGTCGATGTCGTCCGCGAGCGCCTGGGCCGTCGCGTAGCGATTCGATCGATCCTTCTCCATCGCCTTGACGACGATCCAGTCGAGATCGCCGCGCAGCGCGCGCCGCAGGTGCACGTGCGACGTCCCGCGGCGCCGCGCGAACGATTCGCCGTCGGCGTGCGTGCTCACCCGCGTCGACGGGCGCGGCGGATCGACCTCGCGGATCGTGCGCAGGAGCTCCGAGACGCCCTTCTCGATCGTCGTGCCGAACTCGAACGGCTTCGTCCCGGTGAGGAGCTCGTACAGCAGGACGCCGAGCGAGTAGACGTCCGCGCGGGTGTCGACGTCGAGCCCCGAGCTGTCCGCCTGCTCGGGCGACATGTACTCGGGCGTGCCGATCATCTGCCCGATCTCGGTGACGACCGTGCTGTCGCTCAACGGACCGATCACCGCCTTGGCGACGCCGAAATCGATGATCTTGAGATGCGGCGCGCCGTCCTGGACGCCGACCAGGATGTTCGACGGCTTCAGATCGCGGTGGATGATGCCCTTCTGGTGCGCGTGCTGGACGGCCGAGCACACCTCGCGGAAGAGCTCGAGCCGCTTGCGCAGCGGCATGCTCGCGTCGTCGCAGAAGCGCGTGATCGGAACGCCGTGCACGAGCTCCATCACGAAGTACGGACGCCCCGTCTGGGTCGCGCCGCCGTCGAACACCTTCGCGATCGACGGATGGTCCATGACCGCGAGCGCCTGACGCTCGGTCTCGAACCGCGACACGACTTGCTTCGTGTCCATCCCGAGCTTCAGGATCTTGATGGCGACGACGCGCCGCACCGGGACTTCTTGTTGCGCGGACCAGACGGACCCGAAGCCGCCTTCGCCGATGCGCTCGAGCAATCGGTAGCTGGAGATGCGCGCTCCGGGCTCGAAGTCCTGCACGGACGGCGCTCCGCGGACGTGGAGGGGCTCGCTCACGACTCTCCCTTCGTGGAATCGTTCTACCCGCGGATCGCGAGCCTGGGAATGCGCGTCAGCTCCGCGGCACGTCCGGTAAGTACGTACCGAACACCCACGGGTGGCCTTCCAAGTCGAGCGCGTGGTACTCGCGCGCGCCGAAGCTCGTGTCCTGCGGCGGGCTCGTGATCTCGACGCCCGCCGCGCGCGCGCGCTCGAAGTGCGCGTCGAGGTCCGTGACGTAGACCGCCAGCGCCTGGGTCGTCGTCCGCGCCGTCTGCGGGCTCGTCATGCCGTCGTCGGGCCGCACCGATCCGAGCATGACGACGTTCGTGCCGAGCCGCAGCTGCGCGTGACGCACGAACGGTCCGGATTCAGGGACCGAGAACAGCTCGACGAAGCCGAACGCCGAGCACAGCGAGCGGATCGCCGCGCGTGCATCGTGGTACCGCAGGATCGGGAAGATCGTCTGCATCGGCGGTTCGTGGAGGTCACGAGTTTCGTCCAGCCAGCGCCGCGACCGCAACCAGGAACTCCGCCGTGTCGACCGGTTTCGCGACGTGCCCCTGGTAGCCGGCGCCGATCGCGCGCCGGCGGTCGTCGGCGCTCGCATAGGCGGTCACGGCCAGCGCGGGCACGTCGATGCCGCGCGTGCGCACGTCCGCGATCAAGTCGTACCCGTCGCGCACGGGCATCCCGATGTCGCGGACCATCACGTCGAACGAGCGATCTCCGAGCAGGCGCAAGCCTTCGTCCGCGGATCGCGCGAGCTCGACCACGGCGCCGTGCTCCTCGAGGATCCTCCTCATCATCGTGAGCGCGTCGCCGTCGTCGTCGACGAGCAGGATCTTGAGATCGCCCAGGTTCGTCATCGACAGGGCCGGTCCGGCGCCGCTCGCGTGCCGGAGCGTGGGAGCTCGCGAGATCGGAACGTTGACGACGAACGTCGCTCCCTTTCCGAGCCCTTCGCTCGACGCGGAGACCGAGCCGCCGTGCAGCTCCGCGAACTGCTTCACGAGCGCCAGGCCGATGCCGAGACCCCCGTGCCGCCGCGAGATCGACGCGTCCGCTTGGCGGAAGCGATCGAAGACGTGGGGCAGGAACTCGGGCGAGAGACCCTCCCCCGTGTCGCGGACCACGATCGCCGCGTGATCCTCGTTCGAGCGGACCGAAACGTCGACGCGTCCGCCGCGCCCGGTGAACTTGACCGCGTTCGAGAGCAGGTTCCAGACGATCTGCTGGAGTCGGGCGGGATCGCCGTACAGCACGCCGTCGATCGGCTGCAGGTCCGTGTCGATCCGCACTCCGCGCGCATCGGCGGCGGGCGAGATCGAATCGATCGCGGAGCGCACGACGTCGCGAAGATCGACGGGCTGGAGGTCGAGGCGCATCTTGCCCGACGTGATGCTGCTCATGTCGAGCAGGTCGGCGATCAGCTGCGCCTGGTTGCGCGCGTTGCGCTCGATCACGTCGACCGCGTGTCGCGCGCGCTCGGGATCCTTCAAGTCCTGGCGCAGGAGGTGCGCCCAGCCGATCACGGCGTTGAGCGGCGTGCGCAGCTCGTGCGAGATCGTCGCGAGGAACTCGTCCTTGAGCCGCGCGTTGCGCTCGGCGTCGGCGCGGGCGATGCGTTCCCGATCGAGCAAGAGCTCGCGCTCGCGCTCGGCCTGCCGGCGCTGCGTGAGGTTCGTGAGCGCCGCGATCCATCCCGTCACGCGTCCGAACGCATCGCGGTCGGGGACGTACACGATCCGCATCCAGTGGTCCACGCCGTCGAAGGGGATCTCGGACTCGAACTCGACGCGCTCTCCTTGCAGGACGCGCTCGACGTGCGGGCGGACCACCTCGAACCCGGCCTCGCCGAGCACGTCGACGATCCGCTGGCCCATGATGTCCTCGGCGCGGCGATGCAGGAGCTCGGCGTAGGCGCGGTTGACGAACACGTAGCGCAGATCGCGGCTGCACTGCGTGACGAGGACCTCGGCGTTGTCCGCGACGTGACGCAGCTGGGCTTCCTTGGCTTCCAGCGCCAGCTGCTGCTCGCGTCGATCCGTCACGTCCTGGAAGTAGATGGCGAGCCCTCCGTCGTTGGTCGGGTAGGCCTTGTTCGAGAACCACCGATCGAACTTGGGGTTGAAGTCGTCGAACTCGACCGGTGTCCGCTCGGACATCGCGCGAGCGAGCGCGCGGTGCCCCGGACCGTCGCTCGATTCGGGATAGAGACTCCACACCGAGTTCCCCACGAGCTCCGCGCGCGTCTTCCCGAGCAATCGCTCCGCCGCGCCGTTCACGTACGTGAATCGCCACTCGGCGTCCATCGTCACGAACCCGTCCGCGATGGTCTCGAGCGTCTCGGCGAGGCGTACTTGCGAAACTTGAAGCTCGCGCTCGGCGTGCGCGCTGCGCAAGGACTGCTTGCGGATGATCTGCGCGACGAACCAGAGCAGCGCCGTGAACGTGAAGATCTCGACCACCGTGCGCGCCGCGGTGCCGAAGGACGAGTCGTAGTATCCGGCTTGCTCGCCCTTGAAGCGGGCGAATCCGATCAGGACCGAGACGACGACGAAGACCGGCACCGTCCCGCGCACGAGCATGCCGGCCGCGCTGTCCTCGCGCACGAGCGCCATCAAGCCGCGCTCGGGGATGCGGATCAGGAGCGCGAGCGACGCCGCGAAGATGAACGTGCTCGTCTGGAGGGCGATGACCGTGAGCCGCGGAATCGTGTACAGGTCGTCCGCCCCGAACGCGTAGCCGACGAGCGACAACATTGCGATTCCGACGGTCACGAGCGTGAGCGCCGACGCGATCGACCGCGCGCGCGAACCGGGACGCCCTGCGGCCAATGCGATCGCCACGCCGAGCAACGTCCAGGACACCGACCCCGGCGGACCCATGCGACCGGGGTAGAGAACGCCTTTGCGCCCCCACGTCCGATCGAACATCAGGAGCGTGTCGATCCGGAGATCGATCGGCGTCACCCACTCGAGGAGCGCGCTGGCGCCGATGAGCGCCACGAAGAGTCCAAGCCCCAAGGCGGCGCGACTCGCGCCCATCGCCAACGCGAACAGCGCGCTCGCGGTCGCGACGGCCGCGATCGCGGCGTTCGGTTGGATCGAGATGCCGTCATCGTCCCAGTCCGTGAGCGCGGGGACGTCGATCACCCACCCGAGCAGGGACACGATTCCGCCGATCAACACGTACGCGGCCAGGACGATCGCGAGGGCGTTCAGCACGCGATCGATTCGCCGCTCCACACCCGAAGGGGAGCTTGCGATCGGGAAGTTCCTGGATGATGTCATCGAGCGCGAATCGACGCACCATTCTCGGGGACGATGTCGCGGCGCGCCACGCGAGATCCCTAATCTCGAACGCTGGCGGAGTCGACTCGGTTCGCGTGAACTGCAACGCAGGCACGACCGGCGCTCACTCGCTCCCCAGAAACCCGTAGCCGCGCGACGCACACGCTCACCAGGAGAACTCGAAATGCGCACATTGGCCGCGATCGCACTGAGTCTGCCGCTCTCCCAGATCGGAACATCCGCCCCGCCGTCGAAGGAGCTGCTCGACGCACGCTGGATCCCCAGCATGGGTGTCGTCGAGGTCTCGACCGTCGAGGGTCGCCGCTTGGAGGTCGTCGCGCGCAAGTTCGGCGGGCCCGAAGCGATCGAGCAGCCCCAGCTCGACTGGCCGCTGCCCGGCTCGCGCATCCTCGCGGCGCGTTCGTCGCAATTCCTCGGCGAGCAGGGGCTCGCGATCGGACTCGCGGTCCTGCACCAAGGGATCGTGTCGTATCACTACCTCTTGCACCGCGACTTGCTTCCCGGCTCGGACTCCAACGCGAAGTGGCAGGTATCCGACGCGATCTTCACGTCGACCGGAGATCCCTACCGGATCTCCGATGTGCACTGCGCGGGCGGCGATCAGATCGAGATCACGTTCCGGCGCGGGTTCCTCCGCGCGGGCAGGGACGGCAAGCCGCTGGACGAGAAGATTTTCGTCAACGACTGCCCGGGCACGGATCCGTTCACCGGCGGCAAGCTGTTCGAGACCTCGATCGCGAACGCGATCACGGATCCGGTTCCCCGGAAGAAGTAGCGCAGCGCATGTTCGCGAGCACCGAGCTGGCCCGACGCATCGAGCGCGCCGAACGCGGGTTGATCGAGGATTGCACCGCCACGATCGCAAAGCGCGGGGGTCGCGACCGCGCGTTCGCGATCCCGATCGCGGGCGGCGTCGCCGCGTTCTCGGGCGCGGGCTCGCCCCTCACGAAGGTCGCCGGCGTCGGCTTCGAAGGCACTCCGTCGGCCGCCGAGCTCGATCGCGTCGAATCCGAGCTCGCCGCCCGCGGCGCCGCGGTGCAGTTCGAGCTCTCGAGCCTGGCCGACCCCGCGATCGCGGAGCAGCTCAGTCGGCGAGGGTACGTGCTCGTCGGATTCGAGGACGTGCTCGCTCGGGCGCTCGACCCACGCGCTCATTCGAGCCAGCGCCCGGACTTGCGCGTCGACGCGTCGGGAGCGGAGGAGCTCGACACGTGGATCGACGTGGTCGTGAACGCGTTCGCGGCTCCCGACGTGCAGGGCGTCGCGGCGCATGAGTCCTTTCCCAGGGAGGTGCTCGCGCGCGCCGTACGCGACATGTCCGGTGCTCCCGGCTCGGCGCGCTACATGGCGCGCTTGAACGGCGTCCCCGCCGGAGGAGCGAGCATGCGGACGTCCGACCGCGTCGCCCAGCTGTGCGGGGCGGGCACGCTTCCGGCGCACCGGAGGCAAGGCGTGCAGACCGCGCTCCTCGAGCATCGGCTGGCCGACGCCGCGCACGCCGGGTGCGACATCGCCGTGGTCACGACGCTCCCCGGCTCGAAGTCGCACGAAAACGTCCAGAAGCGCGGCTTCGAGCTCGTGTACACGCGCGCCATCCTGCGCAAGGACCCGCGCTGAGAGTCGAGCCACCCCGCAGGGTGGAACGCGATCGATTCGTCACGAACGGTTCGGAATCGATCGCGTTCCGAGTCTGGTTCGTAGCACTCACCAGACGGCGGGCTTCTAACTCCGCGTCGCGCCCTCTCAACCCGGGTCCCTTCTCGTCGCGCGCGCATTCCGTGGATCTGCGGAGCCGGCGCACCGATGGATGCGGGATCCACCGAACCGAGCGGGCGTGGTGCGCGCCCACCCGTGCCTGCGTGCGAAGTCAATCCACGAGAACTCGCAACCACGCCGCGCCGCGCGCTCCGGTGGCGAACACGAATCCACGCGCGCGATCTACATTGGCCGCGTGCAGTACGTGCCCAACATCGATCGGCTGGGAAAGACCGATTCCTCGCTCGAGGCCATCGACGCCAGCCGGGCCGCGCTCCACACGCTGATCGAGCGCTGCCAGACGACGATCGCGCAAGCGTCGCGGATGCTGGAGCAGCTCGACACCGAGCGGAAGCAGGCGCTGAACCGCGGCGCGGAGAGCCGACACGGCTCGCCCTGACGCTACGCGCTCCGCAGGAACGCGTCGTACACGTCCGCGAGCTCGCGCAGCGCCTTCGCGCCGTCTCCTCGGAACGAGGACCCGTGCATGACCGCGAGCGTCGTCGGTCGCAGCTCCGCGAGCCGGCGGATCGACCGAGCCGTCTCCGGCGAGTAGCTCGTCGCCCGGAACATCTCCTCCGCCGCCTTCGCGGGCGCGACGATGTCCTCGCCCGTGATCGCGGGACCGTTTCCGCCGTGCGTGAAGAGGTCGCCTGCGAGCAGCGTCCGCGTCGTCTCCTCGAAGAGCACGCGCGCCTCCCAGTTGTGCGGCACGTGCGGCGTGTCGATGTGGCGCACGCGCTTCCCGCCGAGGTCGATCGTCTCGCCGTTCTCGAGCGCGCGCGGCGGGCGGTCGCACAGATCGTTGAGCGACACCATGACCCCGACGGCTCCGTGCGCGACCTGCGCGCGCGGCGCGGCCGCGAGCCATTGGTTCATCGAGCCGCACTCGTCCGCCTCGACGTGCCCGAACGTGATCCAGCGCAGCTCGGAGAGCGGCAGGATCCGAGCGACCGCCTGCGAGACCGACGCGAACATCGCTCGGGGCCCGGTGTGGAAGAGCAGCGGCTCGTCCGCGCGGACGAGGAACTGGTTGAACGTGAAGCCTTCGGGCGTCACGTCCGGAACGAACGTCGACATCCGGTAGATGCCGTCGGCGATCTCGTCGGTGCGGGTTTGCATGGTTTCGTTTCCTCGTCGACCGGCGTTTGTATCAGAAGCTGCTCGGAACTCGGTAGGTCGCCGCGCGGAAAGCGGACTAGTCTCTCGCGTGGACCTCGCCGTCGAGCCTCCGATCGCGCCGATGCTCGCGAAGCGCACCGACGCACTGCCGCGCGGCAGCGGCTGGATCTTCGAACCCAAGTGGGATGGCTTTCGCGCGATCGTCTTCCGATCCGGACGCGATCTCTTCCTCCAGAGCCGCGACGCGCGGCCGCTCGCGCGCTACTACCCCGAGCTCCTCGCGCCGCTCAAGTCGCAGCTTCCGCGCCGCTGCGTGCTCGACGGCGAGATCGTGATCGCGCGCCCGGGCGGCCTCGACTTCGACGCGCTGCAGCAACGCCTCCACCCGTCGGAATCGCGCGTCAGGAAGCTCTCGCGGGAGACGCCCGCCTCGATGGTGTTCTTCGATCTCTTGTGCCTCGGTGCCAGAGATCTGCGGCCCGTGCCGTTCGGCGAGCGGCGCGAGGTCCTCGAGCGATCGCTCGCGCGCGCCGGCGAACGATTGCACCTCACGCCGGCGACGCGGGAGCGCAAGGTCGCCGCCGATTGGTACCGCCGCTTCGAAGGCGCGGGGCTCGACGGCGTGATCGCGAAGCGCGCCGACGGCGTCTACGAGCCCGGCAAGCGCGTGATGCTCAAGATCAAGCACGAGCGCGAGTGCGACTGCGTCGTCGCGGGCTTCCGGTGGGACAAGCGCGGCCAGTCGGCGGGAGTGGGCTCGCTCTTGCTCGGCCTGTACGACGCGCACGGTGTGCTGCAGCACGTCGGATCGTGCGCCGCCTCCAGCGAGGAGAACCGCCGCGAGATCGCGCGGAAGCTCGCGCGCTATCGGTCTCGGATCCGCGCGCACCCCTGGCTGGACGTCGACGAGCAGGGCGAAGGCCATCGACGCCCCGGAGCGGAGAGCCGTTGGAGCCGAGGCAAGGACCTGGCGTGGGTGCCGCTGCGCCCCGAGCTCGTCGCGGAGGTCGCGTACGACCACATGCAACGAGCGCGCTTCCGCCACGTCGCGCAGTTCCGTCGCTGGCGGCCGGACAAGCCGCCCGCGGAGTGCACTTACGAACAGCTCGAGGTCGTTCCGCCGATCGAGCTCGCGAGCGTGTTCGCGGAGGTGTGACGCTCGGTGCTCAAAGCCCCCACTTCACTTGCAGGCCGTTCGTCGCGTTGAACGTGTCGCTCGTGCAGAACGCCGCGGCGTTGCGGTAGACGGCTTGGTACACGCGCATCCCGGGCGCCGCGATCTGACCTTGCACCGAGATCGACGGGCTTCCCGGGCTCGGGTACTGCGACGCTCCGGCGGAGTTGAAGGCTTCGCCCAGCCGGATCATGTCGCCGCGCACGCACGAAAGGCCGTCGCCGAACGGCGTCCCCGGATCGGCGAGCGTGCCCTGCATGTACACCGTCATCGAGTTCGGCATCGACGAGCCGACGAGCACTAGCGTGTCGGCCGAGAGCACCGAGGCGCCGAGGTCCGCGAGGCGTCCGCCGATTCCCAACGAGCTCGCGCATCCGGCGCGCTCGGTCGGCGCGCTGGCGTTGCCGCACGGACAGCTCGTGAAGCTGCCGTCTCCGAAGCAGTATCCGTTCGCCGTGCGCGTGAAGCGCGCGATGAACGCGTCGAATCCGATCGAGCCGGCCGAGGTCTGGGCGCGCCCGACGATCACGAGCGAGTGAGACTCCCCCGCCGCGGCGCCGATGCCGAGGTCGAGCGATCCCTGCGCGGTCGCCGGGAAACCATAGAGGAACCCGTAGCGCTTCTCGCCTTTCGGATCGATCGAGAACGCGAACGCGTCCGACGTTCCGTCCGCGATCGCGGGGGCGTAGCTCCCGATGGCGACCGCTTCGCCGCTGCGGTCGACCACGATCGCGGTCGCGGCGTTCGAGAGTTGCAGCGACTCTCCGCCCTTCACGTCGTTCTCGACGCGGCGCCACGCTTCGTTTCCGTTCACGTCGTACGCCGCGGCCAGGAGCGCGGTGCCCGCCGGGCCCTGCGCGCGACGGCCGGCGACGACGGCGCGGCCGAAGCCGTCGAGCTCGAGGTCGACCGCGCTCGCGCCGCCGCCGAGGAGCTGCGGCGCGCCCGTGATCGTGCGCACCCAGAGGAAGGCGCCCTGAGGATCGAACGCGAAGAGCGCGAGCGCCGGCACCGGCGAGCCGAAGCTCACGCCGTTCGCGGCGACGAAGATGCGCCCGTGCGCGTCGACTTCGACGTCGACCGCCGTTCCGATGACGAGCTCGGGCACCGCGACGATCTCGAGCGCCTGCAGCACGGTGCCGTCGGCCGCGAGGCGCAGCAGCACGGGCTTGGCGGTGAGCCCGGGATCGAGCGTGCCGACGGCGACGATCTCGCCGTTCGGCGCGATCTCGACGTCGTCGGCCGTGTCGGCGCCGCCCGCCGTGCCCGCGTGCGTCGCTTGCCAAGCGACCGCGCCCGCGGGCGTGTACGCCGTGACCGCGAGGTCGCCGGAACCCGACGGCACTCGCCCGCCGACGATCGCGCGCCCTTGCGAGTCGACGGCGAGCGACGCGTGCCACTCGCCGTTCGTGGTCGTCGGCTGCTCGACGGACCACGTGAGCACGCCGGCCGCGTCGATGTGGAGCAAGAAGCCCGCGTACTCCGACGCCGCGGCGCCGCGCGCGACGCCCGCGACGTACAGTCCCCCGGCGCCGTCGAACTCGATCGCGTCCGGATACTCCGCGTATCCGAGCGTCGAGTCGAACGTCGCCGTCCACAGCGGCGCGCCCGTCGGATCCCACGCCGCGACGAACGCCGTCCCGTCGAGCAACGCGCCGTCGGCGTTCGAGAGGCCGGCCGCGTACACGTTGCCCGACGAATCGACCTTCGCGACGAGCGCGACGTCGCCGTTCGGCGTCGAGTACGTCGCGGACCACTCGAGGTTGAGCTGTGCGCGAGCAGGAAGTGTCAGCGCGATGACGAAAGCGACGCAGCGAGCGAGGCGGCGGACGATCATGGGTGCAACTCCTCTGCGATCTCGGCCGTGCCGAAAACTCGGGGGGGCAAGCGGCCGGAGCGGCGACAGCTTAGCGCGCTCTCGCGCCACGCAGTGCGCAGTGCGGCATAGCGTCCGCTCTGTCGTGTGAGCAACGGAGCTTGCGATGATGTCGCAATCATGCATGCGGGGAGCGGGCGTCTACCGACTCTTCGGCGCGAGCATCCACGTTGTCGCGAGATGTCGCGGGAATGCCGCTTGCCTTATTCGCAGGTGCCCTGCGTTTCCACCAGCAGGCTTGCGAACCAAGGAGATTTCGTAATGAAGAATCTGCACATCGTGACCTGCGCGGTCGTTGTCGCGGGATTCGTTCCACAGGCGATGGCGACCCAAACCCCGCAGCAGGAAGTACCGAAGACCACGACGATCCAGGTCAAGACCACGAAGCTCGCGCGCGTCGGCGCGGACCTCGTAGGGAAATCGCTCGTCAACAAGAAAGGCGAGACCCTCGGCAAGGTCGAGGACATCGTCGTCCATCCCCGCGGCGACGTGGCGTTCGTCGAGTTCTCGGGCGCCGGTTCGCTCAACACCGGCGCGAAGCGCTTCCCGGTTCCCTGGCGCGCCCTCGAGATCAACGAGGACGGACAGTTCGTGCTCAACGCGACGGGCGAGCAGTTCGCGGAGTCGCCCAGCTACGACAAGAAGCCGGACATGAGCAAGATCGGTTGGTGGGACGACACGGACAAGGCCTACGCGAGGCACGTCGCGGCGAAGGCGACTCCGTCCCAGGCGGCGGCCTCCCTCGCTCCGACCAAGTTGCTGTACCTCGGCAGCGACTTGCGCTCGCGCTCGATCGAGAACCCCGACGGCGCGAAGATCGCGACGATGCACGAGCTCGTGGTCGACCCGCGCAGCGCGCGCGTCGCGTACGTCGTGGTGTCGGTCGGCGGCAACCTCGGCGCCAGCGAGAAGATGATCGCGGTGCCGTGGGAAGCGCTGAAGGCGATGCCCGACACGCACAATCCGAAGGTCGAGCGCCTCACCCTGTCGACGACCAAGGAGGCGCTCGCGCAAGCGCCCGAGTTCCAAGCGACGCCGGAAGGTTGGCTGAAGGCGAACGAACCCGACTACATCCTGCGCGTGTACGAGCACTACTCGGTGCCGCCCTACTGGGTGATCGAGAAGAAGCTCGAACCGCCGGCCAAGAACTAGCTGCCGGAAGTTCCGTTCGCTCGTCGACTCAGCGCGCGCGGCGCCGGGTCGACGAGCGTTTTTTCCAGCGCCCGTGATGCGCGCGGAGGATGATCGCGACGTCGGGGTCTTCGCCGCGTCGCTGTACGACCGCGAGTCGTCGCGGGTACCTTGTGCGCGTGGACGAGACAGCCGACGGCTCCCGCGCTCCGCGCCGCCCTTTCTTCGCCGTCTTCTCGAGCCATTGGCTCGCGATGGTCGGACTCGGGCTCGTGCTCACGTCGATCGTGCTCTTCGCGTGCCTCCTGCCCGCGAAGCTGCGGCACGGCGACGAGAACCCGTAAATCGGCCTCGCCGCGACCGTGGTCGGCGGCGTGTTCGTGCTGGGCCTCTTGCTCACGCCGCTCGGGCTGCGGCTCGGGCGCAAGCGATTGGCGGCGAACCTCGCCGCGGCGCTGGCCGACCCCAAGTCGACGTGGTTCCGCTTCTTCGCGTTCCTCGCCGTCGTCTCGCTCGTCAACGCGCTGATCGCTTCGCAGATGACGATCCGCGTCGTGCACGGCATGGAGAGCAAGCAGTTCTGCGGCTCCTGCCACGTGATGACGCCGGAGTCGCGCGCATTCAGCGAAGGGCCGCACGCGAGCATTCTCTGCGTCGACTGTCACGTCGGCGACGGCACGCTCGGCCTCGTCGAGAGCAAGGTCCAGGGCACGCGGCAGCTCTGGTCGGTGATCACGGACACCGTGCACCACCCGATCGCGGGCGCGATCGAAGCCGGCAAGATGATCCCGAGCGCGCAGACGTGCGAGCGCTGCCACTGGAAGGAGAACCCGGCCGCCGCGAACCTGAAGCTGATCCGGCGCTACGCCGAGGACGAGAAGAACACGCCGCAGACGACGCTGCTCACGATGAACGTCGGCGGCGAGCTCATGGGCGGCATCCACGGCTCGCACCACGGCGAGGGCATCGAGATCAAGTTCGTCGCGACCGACGCGAAGCGACAGGACATTCCGCTCGTCGAGTACGCGAACAAGAAGACGGGAGTCAGCCGTACGTACGTGAAGTCGGGCGCGAACGCGTCGGATTTCGCGAGCGCGCCGCGGATCACGATGCAGTGCTTCGACTGCCACAACCGTCCCGCGCACGCGTTCCAGCTCCCCGACGCGGCGGTCGACCGCGCGCTCATGCTCGGACGGATGTCGATCGGGCTGCCGTTCCTCAAGAAGACGTCGGTCGAGATCCTGAAGGCGGCGTACGCGACGAGCGAGGACGCCGCCTCGCAGATCCCGCAGAAGCTCGCGTCCTTCTACGCGAGCGAGCACCCCGACGTGTCGCGCGAGAGGTCCGCGCAGATCACCGAAGCCGGAGCGACGCTGGCCGACATCTACTCGCGCAACGTGTTCCCCGAGCTCGGCGTCACGTGGGGGACGTATCCCGACAACCGCGGACATCAGGGCTTCCCGGGGTGCTTCCGCTGCCACGGCGGCGAGCACACGGCCGCGAGCGGCGAGAAGATCACCGACGACTGCTTCCGATGCCACCATCCGGTGGCGGTGGACGAAGCGAAATCCGAGGTGCTCGACGCGCTGGGCGTCGACAAGCTCCTCGAGGGGATCCAGCAGAAGTAGCGCGAGCCCGCGGCCCGTCGAACGGGACGCGCGGGCGCGCTCCACGGATCCGCTTCAGTACGAGCGGTGCATCTTCTCGACGTCCCACTCGTTGCCGGGACCGTGACAGATCGCACACGACTCGTTGCCGAACGAATCGGTCTGCACCGAGATGTGCGCCTGCTCGTCGGAGGAGTCGTGGCACGCTCCGCACACGGCCGCCCAGCGCCGGATCGGCTCGTTCTGGTCCGTCGGATGCGAGCGCGGCGCCGGCTCGTGCCAGGCGTCGTTCTCGTGGCATTTGTTGCAGTTCGCGGCCCCTCCCGGGAGCGCCGGGAACACGACGTCGCCGAAGTTCGAGACCCCGAAGTTGTTCGGATAGGCGGCCGTGCCGTGCCCGACGATGTCGTAGCTCGCCGCGTTCGCGAGCGACGAGCCCATGTGGATCTTGTGCAGCATCGTGCGGAAGCTGACCGACAGCCCCGTGGTCGCCGGCGCGTTCGCCGCGACGTACTGCGGACGGTCCTCGGCTCCGGCCGTCCCGTGGCACATGACGCAGGAGTCGAAGTCGCGCCGCCCGAAGCCGTGGAACGCCATCTCTTGGTGGCAGTTGAAGCAACTCGAGCCGCTCGCGATCAGCGTGTACGACTCGATCTCCGCCGCCGAGCCGACGAGGAAATCGACCTTCTTCGCGTCCGCCGACGACCTGTAGCTGTTCGATTCGCCGTGCAGGTTGAGCGTCAGCGACTTCGCCGTCCAGATGCCGATCGAGTACGTCCCGTCGACGATCGGCTTGCCGGTCCACTGGCCCGTGCTCTCGCCCAGGTCGGGCGTGTCGTTGAGCGCGAGCGGATACGTCGACGGCAGCACGAAGTCGGTCCAGTAGCTGACGATCACCGCGCCCGAGCCGACATCGCCGATCTCCGTGATCGTTCCCGTGCCGGCATCGAGCGTGTAATCCACGCCTTCGGCCAGCGCGGCCGTCGTCACCGTGCGCACGATCGCGCCCGCGGCGTGGGCGTTCGAGAGCCCCGCCTTGTAGCTCGTCGTGTACGGCGACGAGAACCACAGGCGATCGCCTTCGACCGTCTGGATCTTGGCGTACTCCTCGCCGCCCGTTCCGTCGCCGACGACGACGATGTCGTTGCGCAAGAAGCCCGAGCCGTCGACGACGTCGACGTAGTTCTGCGGCGCGACCGTGGCCGCGGCGAGCGTGCTGTCGCCGCCGGCTTCGCCCGTGCGCAAGAGCACGCTCGTCACCGCTCCGGTCGCATCGAGGTGCGGCGTGAACGCCGTGACGAACGATTCGTCCGTCGCTCCCGTCGACGCTCCCGCGCGCTCGAGCTGCACCTGCATCGGCACGTTGAGCGTGAACGGTGGCGGTCCGGTGAGGATCGACGCCGGAATCGAGCCGTTGAGCAGGAGGTTGTAGTTGCTCGTCGGCCCGGAGATCACGACCGACGGATTCGAGACCGTCGCGAGAGCGACGTCCGCCCCCGCGTCGTCGACGATGTTGAACGTGATCGCGATCTTCTCCCCGGGATCGATCGTGCCGTCGCCGTTGTTCGTGCCCGACTCGGACACGTCGGTGAGCTCGATGTTCAGACCGGGGTCGAAGCTCGGATCCTGGAGCGGGTGCAGGTGCGCGTCGACGACGTCGATCGGGTTGCCCTGGACCGCGTGGCACAGCGTGCAGTGCGCGTAGTTCGCCTGAGCCCCCATCGGCTGGTTGTTGGACGGGTAGTTCTGGCCCCAGATCACGTCGTCGTGGCACGAGCCGCACGCCTGGCGCGA
>CAZQHA010000019.1:0-19526 GCA_964592795.1 uncultured Planctomycetaceae bacterium
GGCGTGCTGGTCGTCGCGTTCACGGCGCTTGTCGGCTATATCTACAGCGCGGCGGATGCGCTCGCGGCGGAGCACGCGCGTGCCCGTCCGGAGGAGCTGCACCCCGCGCCGCTCCTTCGATCGTCCGACCTCGCGGCGCTCGCGTTGCCTCGCGGACCCGCGTGGGGCGAGATACTGGCCGAAGCGGAGCGCCTCCAGCTCGACGGCCAGCTGGCGACGCGGCCCGACGCTCTGGCGTGGCTCGAGCGGCGCGCCGGTCAAGACGGCGGGAAGACTCTGCGCAAGCTGCGCGACAAGGGATAACCGCACAAGATCGCGAGCGCGACGGCGACGGGCGCGAGCACGATCGGCTGCACGGCCAGGATCGCGATCGCGGCGGCGAACACGAGGAGCCTGCGCAACGTGAGGCCCATCGCGCGCTCGACCTTCGCGCGATCCCAATCCGGCGTGCTCCAAGCGGCGCGCGCCAGGCCGACGGCCGCCGCGGCGGCGATCGCCAGCGCGAGCCCGCGCGCGAGGCCCGCCGGCGGCCAGCGCGGCACGAAGGGCACGCACACGAGGACGAGCGCGCACACCGACAAGTAGAGCGCCGGCCGGCGTCGCAGCGGTGCGGCGTCCTCGGCATCCTCCATGCGACCCAGGCGAGACAGCGTGAACACGTACGCGAAGTACAGGCCGCACAGCCATGCGACCTGCGGCGTCTCGATCGATTCGACGCCGACCCAGCGCGCGAGATTGAGGCCGGCGCCGAGGTTTCCGGCGCGACACGCGGCGAGTAGGATCGGACCGGTCCACGCGCCGCGTCCGATCGTGTTGTACGCGAGCGCGGCGAGCGCGACGCCGCCCATCCACCTGCCGCACGCGGGGTCGGCCAGGAACGCGAGCGCGATGCCCAGCGCGACGAGCGCGACCCCCACCGACAGAGCCGAGGCCGGGCGGATCGCGGCGGAGGGCAGCGGCCGCAGCGGTCGCGTGCGCGCGTCGTGATCGCGGTCGTGCCAATCGTTGACGGCGAGGTTGCCGTGGTAGATCGCGAGGGACGCGGCGATCAGGAGCCAGGGGGCCGCGCCGTCGATCCACGCGCCGCGCGAGCCGAACACGACGCCGGCGGCGATGTCGGCGGCGGCCGTGGGAGCGAGCGAGAGCCGGAGCAGGCGGCCCCAGGCCTTCATCTCAGCTGAAGATCCAGCGGCGCACGTCGTTGAACGTCGCGAAGACCATCAGCGACAGGATCAGCACGATGCCCACCATCTGGCTGTAGCCGAGCACGCGCTCGGAGACCGGCGAGCCTTTCAGCTTCTCGATCAAGAGGAAGAACAGGTGCCCGCCGTCGAGCATCGGGATCGGGAGCACGTTGAGGAACGCCAGGTTCATGCTCAGCATGCACAAGAAGAAGAACAGCTTGGCGAGGCCCGCCGACGCCATGCTGTGCGAAACCACGCCGATCGTGATGATCCCGCCCACGTTGTCGCTGCTCACGTGTCCGAACAAGATGCGCTTCAACGTGAGCCAGGAGTCCTCCATGAACTTCCACGATGCGCGGACCCCGACGCGCAGCGCCGCCACGGGGCCGTCGGCCTTGTAGACGTACTCGGCCGGATCGATCCCCAGGCCCGTCCACATCTGGTGCCAGGGCCGCGGCGAGACCGTGATCTCGCGGAACACGGGGCTGCCCGAGGCGGTGCGCCGCTCGATCGACAGCGTCAGCGGATGGTCGCGGTCCGCGCCCTGCGCGGCGTTCTGGATGTCCTTGTAGCGATTCATCGGCGATCCATCGATGCGCAGGATGCGATCGCCGTCCTCGAGGCCGGCCTCCTCGGCGGCGGATCCCGGGTACACGCGCACGCGCGTGCCCGCCTGGTCCATCGCGAGCGCGATGTCGTCCGCGAGCTGCGCGGCGTCCTCTCCTTTCACCGCCGGTGCCGAGAGCTCGACCACCGTTCCGTCGCGCACGACGCGCATGCGCATCGTCTCCGCCGGCTGCGCGAGCGCGCGCTGGAGGTCGAGGCTCCGCAAGATCGATACGCCGTTGACGTCGAGCACGCGGTCCTCCTTCTGGAGCCCGGTGCGCTCGACGAGAGGCGAGCTGCGCACGTCGATGACGTGATTCTCGACGGGCGCGACGCCGAGGATCGGCCGTTCCGCTTCCGGCGCCGGCTGCGCTTGCAGCAGAACGTCGCGCTCCGTGCCGTCGCGCTCGACGCGCACCTGGAACGGGCGGCCCTCGCGCGCAGCGAGATACAGGCGCTCCGAGATCGCGTGCGCGGCCGCGGCGTCCTTGCCGCGGGCGCGGAGCTCCGCCGGGCTCGGCGCGGGGAACTCGACGTGCGCGCTCGACACGTCGCGCACGCGATCTCCGGTTTCGAGACCCGAGTTCGCGGCCGGGGATCCGGCCTGCACCGTGATCGTCGCGTTCGAGTCGAGGGGAGGCGTCACGCCGATCGTGTACACGCCCGCGTCTTCGGAGTACGTCGGCACGAGGCGCAGCTCGCGGCGACGCCCGTCGGGCGACTCGATCTCGAGGACGACTTCATCCGGCGAGCCGAGCGCGACTTCGCTCGTGATCTGCAGGAATCCGGTCACCGGCGTTCCGTTGACGGAGTGGATGCGCGTGCCGGCCTCCAGGCCCGCGTGCCAAGCGGGGCTTCCGGGAATCGCAGGACCGACGACCGGTTCGAGCGTCGGCAGGCCGAATGCGAGGATGACCGGGAAGACGAGCAGCGCGAACAGCACGTTGGCGAGCACGCCGCCGGAATAGATCAAGAAGCGCTGGCCGACCGACTTGCTCGGCAACTCGTCGGAAGCCGGACGTCGCCCTTCGGCGCTCGCGTCCTCGCCGGCCATCTTGACGAACCCGCCGAGCGGAAGCGCCGCGACTTGGTAGAGCGTCGGACCGCGCCGCCAGCCGAAGAGCTTGGGTCCGAAGCCCAGGCTGAAGACCTCGACGCGCACTTTGCAGAAGCGCGCGGCGAGGAAGTGTCCGAACTCGTGGACGAAGATGACGAGGCTGATGCCGAGCACCACCTGCGTGTACCGCCAGATCTCGAGAAAAGTGTTGTCCATCGTTTCCGTTAGACGCGCGTGCCGATGCCCTCGACCTCGCTGCGCGCCAGTCGCCGCGCCACTCGATCGGCTTCGAGCAGGTCTTCGACGCTGCCGTCGAGGCCGGGCCGGCGATCGAGAACGCTGCGGTTGATGCGCGAGATGTCCGGGAACTGGATCTTCTGTTTCAGGAACGCGTCGACGGACACCTCGTCGGCCGCGTTGAGCACGCTGCCTGAGTCCGAACCCTCGTCGACACAACGGTACCCCAGCTCGAGGGCCGGGAAGCGGAACAGGTCCGGTTCCTCGAACGTGAGGTTGCGGAACAGGTCGACGTCGAACCCGCGCAAGCTCGTCGGGGCGCGGTCGGGGTGATTCAGGGCGTAGTGGATCGGCCCGCGCATGTCCGGAGGCCCCATCTGGGCGATCACGGAGCCGTCGACGAATTCGACCATCGAGTGCACGATCGATTGAGGATGGATCACGACGTGGATCCGTTCACGTTCGAATCCGAACAAGTGATGCAGCTCGATCACTTCGAGCGCCTTGTTCATCAGAGTTGCCGATCCGACGGTGATCCGCGGTCCCATGCTCCAGTTGGGGTGTCGGAGCGCCATCTCGGGCGTCACCTTGGACATGTCCTCGGACGGAGTCTGACGGAACGGGCCGCCGCTCGCGGTCAAGAGGATCCTCCGCACGCGGCCGATGTCCTCGCCGCGCAGGCACTGGAAGATCGCCGAATGCTCGCTGTCGACCGGCAAGATCGTCGCGCCGTGCTCCGACGCGACGGCCATCAGGCGTTCGCCGGCCATGACGAGCGACTCCTTGTTCGCGAGCGCGAGCGTCCGCCCGCGCTGCAAGATGCACAGCGATGGGCGCAACCCCGCGGCGCCGACCACGCCGTTCAACGCGATGTCGTAGTCGGCCTCGACCGCGATTCGATCGAGCGCATCCGGCCCGCTGAAGAGATGGACGGAGCGCGGGAGCGAACCGCGCAATCGATCGGCGGCGGCGGCATCGCTGAGCGCGACGAACTGCGGTCGCCACTCCTCGACTTGCTTCCGGAGCGCTTCCGCGGAGGATCCGGCGGCCAGACCGACGACGCGATGTCGGCCGGGATGCATGCGCAGGAGATCGAGCGTTTGCGTGCCGATCGAGCCGGTGCTTCCGAGCAGGAGCAGTGAAGGCATGCGGGGTGCGCGACGGTCGAAGCAGCGGACGGACGTGCGCGGGGCTCCGTGCTCCCGGTTGCTGCACGCGTGATCCGAGCCTAGTTTAGGGCACTTCGCGGCTCCGGAGAATGCTCCGCCGAAAGACCGCTCCACCGTGTGGCATCGCCAGGCCAAACACTGTCCATTGTGTGGCGCCGCGCTCACCCTCGCCCACGTCGAAGGACGCGAGCGTCGACGCTGCGCGGGCTGCACGTTCGTCCTGTACGAGAACCCGGCGTCGGCGGCCGCCGGAGTCGTCGTCGACGATTCGCGCCGCGTGCTGCTCGTCCAGCGCGCCATAGAGCCATATCGCGGATTCTGGGCGCTTCCGGCCGGGTACCAGGAGGTCGACGAGCATCCGCGGCAGACGGCGGCGCGCGAAATCCGCGAGGAGTCCGGGATCGAGGTCGACGTCGTGGAGTTGATCGACCTCTTGTTCATCCCCGAAGACTCCCGCAAACCGGCGAACTTGGCGGTCTTCCTCTGCCGCCCGACGGGCGGTGAGCTGCGCCCCGGGCACGACGCGGATGCCGCGGCGTGGTTCGACGTCGAGCGACTCCCCGCGAAACTGGGCTTCGACAACGGGCCGCGGATCCTGCGCTGGCTCGAGCGGAGATGACGCCCATTCCGCGCTCGGCGCTTGCCTTCCGCGACGGTATCCTGCCCGCGGCCCGTGGATTCCAGCCGCGCCGACGCGGATGACCCTCCGACGAGGAACGAATTGAGCTTGTCCACTCACGACCGATACCGCGAGGCCGGTGTCGACATCTCGAAGAAGTACGAAGCGGTGGAGCGCGCCACCGCAGCCATCCGCAAGACCTTCACGCCCGGAGTCATCGGCGACGTGGGCCTGTTCGGCGGGCTCTTCGATCCCGCGCGCGTGGGGTGCGGCGGACAAGTGCTGGTCGCGAGCGCGGACGGAGTCGGGACGAAGCTCGAGGTCGCGAAGCGGGCGCGCGTCTACCACACCGTCGGACGCGATCTCGTGCAGCACTGCGTGAACGATATCCTCGTCCAGGGAGCGCGGCCGCTCTTCTTCCTCGACTACGTCGCCGTGGGGAAGATGGAGCCGCAGGTGGTGTCCGACTTGATTCGCGGTTGCGCGGACGCGTGCGCCGAGAACGGCTTGGCGCTGCTCGGCGGGGAAACCGCGGAGATGCCCGGGCTCTATGCGCCGGGCGATTTCGACCTCGCCGGGTTCATCGTCGGCGCCGTCGCACGGGATCGCATCCTGGACGGCAGCCGCGTTCGAGCGGGACAAGTCCTGCTCGGGCTTTCGTCCGCGGGTTTGCACACGAACGGCTACTCACTCGCGCGCAAGATCGTGTTCGACGAGCTCGGCCTCGCGCTCGACGACCGACCGCCGGAGCTCGAGGGAACGAGCCTCAAGGATGCGCTCCTCGCGCCGCACCGCTCGTACCTGTCGCTCGTGTGGCCGCTGCTCGAGCAAGACAAGATCGCCGCGATGGCGCACATCACCGGTGGGGGGCTCGTCGACAACGTGCCGCGAGTTCTCGGTGGCCACGATGCGTGGATCGACCGATCCAGCTGGCGCGTGCCGCCGCTGTTCCGCTTCTTGTGCCAGCACGGTCGCGTCTCGGACGACGAGGCGTACCGCGACTTCAACATGGGCATCGGTATGGTCCTGTTCGTGGAGCCGAGCGACGAGGCGTCGGTCGCCTCCGCGCTCTCCGCGCAGGGCGAGACGCCGCTGCGCATCGGTCGCGTCGAACGCGCGCGCTCCGATGCCGGAGAGGTGCGATGGATCGCCTAGCGAGACTCGTCCTCGCCGTCGTCCCGACGGTCGCGCTGGCGCACGCCGCGCCTGCTTCCGCGCTGCGCGCGGAGTCGTCAGCCACGTTCGCGGCACAGCGACCTCCGTACGTCGAGCGGTACGACTGGCCGGCGACGTGGCGCGAGCTCGATCGGCTGCGCGACATCCCTTTGGACGACGAACGGTTTCGCGCACGGTGGAAAGAGCTCGACGAGCTCGCGGCCGGACGTGAGCGTGACTCGCGCACGCTCCGCGACCGACCCGCGCGCTTTCGTGCGCGGCTCTTGCGCGCGGAGCTCGCCGACCTGGCGCGGAATCCTCCTCAGATCGTCCCCGATCCGAACGCGCCGATCGAATTCAATCCCGGCGAGGCATGGATGGCGGCGCGCCACCTCGTCTCCGGACCACTGCGCGTGCGCGCGTACCGGGAGGCGATCGCCGAAGTGACAGGAGAACTCCGCGAAGCGCGCCGCGATCGCGCGATCGACGCCGTCGACGAGGACTTGCGGTACGGAAGGCTGACGAACGCGGAAGCCCTCGCGCGCTTTCTCTACGACTCATCGCCGACCGCGGGGTCGACGCTCGCGCTCTCGCGCGTGCTGCGTGCCGCGTCGCGCGACGCCGAGGCGCTGCCGCTGCTCGAATCGGCTCTCGAACAGCGCGGTGTCGAGTCACGCGATCGCGCGCGACTCGCCCTCGAACGCGCGCGGCTCGAGCGAAACCTTGGACATCAGAGCGCGGTCGCGCGCTGGCGCGGGGTGGCTTTGACCGAGGACTCCCCGCACGCGGCCTTGGAGGCGGCGGAGACCGCGCTGCGCGACGGCGACCTGAGTGCTGCGAGCGCGCTCTACCGAGCCCTCCTCGAGGGTGAGCGCCGGGGCGCGGCATGGCGCGGCTGGGGCCTGGCTCAGCTGAGCGCGCCCACGGCGTCGGCTCCCGGCACGAGGAACTTGGGCAACCTACTGACCCCCGGAAACTAACTGCGTCATGTCGAACACGATTCAGCGCGCCTTGAGCTTCACGATCCTGGCTTTCGTTCCCTGCGTGGCGCTCGGACGGCCCGTCGCGGACGAGCTGCTGAAGCCAGGCGACCACGAGGCCCTCGGAAAGCAGCTCGCCGCGTTCACCGAGGCCAAGACGGCCAACAAGGGGATCGACAAGGCCACGGCGTCGGTCGCCGACGAGCTCGAACGCATCAAGAAGAAGCTGAAGGGGCGCGACCCGCTCTCGCTCACCGCGGACCTGGGGCGATCGATGTGGCACTCCTTCGGGTATGAAGCGAAAGGCATCAAGAAGGGCAAGGTCGCGGCGGCGTCGGTCAGCGTTCCGTTCTACGGAGAGGGTGCGAAGCTCGAGTACGCGGTGTACACGCCGGCGAAGTACAACCACAAGGAGGCGTACCCGCTGATCTTGTGCATCCCGGACAAGGCAGCGAAACCCGAACAGCACATCACCGAGAAGTGGGTGGCTGGGCCGGTTCGCGACGGTGCGATCCTTGCGGCGTGCCCGATGCCGGACGACATCGCGATGTGGACCGAGACGGGCGGTGCCGGAAAGCCCGGCGGAGTCGGCAACCTGCTCACGGTCTTGAAGGAGATGACGCGCGCGTACGCGCTCGATTACGACCGCATCTATCTCGCCGGGCGCGGCGAAGGCGTCGCAGCCGCGCTGACGATCGCTTCGCGTTACCCAGACCGATTCGCCGGGGTGATTGGACGATCCGGAGACCCGGCCGAAACGCCGTGCGAGAACTTCAAGAACCTGCCAACGTTCTTCGCCGGCGCGGGCTCGGGCGCCACCGCGTTCGCCGACAAAGTCGAGAAGGCCGGCTACAACAACTGCGTCGTCAAGCCCGAGGGCACGGAGGAAGAGGTGTGGGCGTGGATCCAAGATCACCCCCGCGCATCGAATCCGGCATCGATCGTCCTCGTGCCCGGAACGCCGCTGCCGAACAAGGCGTACTGGGTCGAAGTGCCGCCGTTCGACGGGATCGGCACCGCGTTCGTGAACGCGACGATCGACCGTACGACCAATTCGATCACCATCGATGGAGAAGGCGTGCAAAAGGTCGTGCTCTACTTCAACGACCTTCTGGTCGACATGGACAAGCCGATCAAGATCACGTGCAACGGTGCCGAACACATCGATTCGATCCCGCGCAACATGCAGACGATGCTCGATCTCATGTACAACTCGCGGAGCGATCCGGGGAAGCTGTACGTCGCATCGAAGTCGTACGACTTGCCCGCGAAGAAGAAGTGAAGGCCGCACGGTCCGTCCGTGATTCGATCGGACCGCCGTGCGCTCGGCGTGTTCGCCGACTCGAGAATTGATTCGACGTGCGAAGCTCCGCTCAGATCCTGCTGACCGTCGGCATCGCGGGAGCGTGCACGATGTCGATCGAGCTCGCCGCCGTACGATTGCTCGCACCTTGGTTCGGCACGAGCACCGCGGTCTGGACGAACGTGATCGGCGTGGTGCTGCTCGCACTGTCCACGGGGTATCTCTTGGGGGGGCGTTTGTCGGCCGGTCCTGCACCCGCTCGGCGGCTTGCGATCACGCTCTTGTTCGCCGCCGCTTGCACCGCTTGGCTGCCCGCCGTGGCTCGACCCGTTGCGCGAATGTTCTTGCCTGCCGGTACCGCGCTCGACGAAGCGTGGGAGTTGCTCACGCTCGGTAGCCTCGCTACGGCACTCGTACTCTTCCTCCCGGGTACGCTGCTCCTGGGCTGCATCCCTCCGCTCGCCGCAGAGACCCTGCACCGGACCAATGGCAGATCGGTCGGCGAGATCGGGGGCGTCATTCTCGCAACCTCGACGCTCGGCAGCATCGCGGGAACGTTTGGCACCACGTACGTGGCACTTCCGCAGTGGGGGCTGTCCTGGACGTTCGCCGTCGCGGGATCGCTGCTCGCCTTCCTAGGCGCAGCTTTGCTGTGGCGCACTCGGGCGGAACATAACGCGCGAGGATGGATCGCGGTCGTGCCTTGGTTGAGCGCCGTCTCTTTCGGCCGAGCCAGCCCTCCGGAAGCCCCGACAGGATTCGTACTTCGCGAGGCGCGCGAGTCGCCGTATCAGTCGGTTCGTGTCGTCGAAGGTTTCGTCGACGGCGTCACGATGCGTAGACTTCAAGTCAACGAAGGCCTCGATTCATTTCAATCGGTGTGGCAGCCGCAGTCCGGTTGGCTCCCCGACGGCTATTACTACAACTTGTTCGCGCTCCCACCGTGGTGGGGGCGGCCTAACGGAGAATGGCGCGTGTTCGTGCTCGGACTGGGGGGGGGCACCGCATGGCGCGTACTCGAGGGCAGCGCGCCCGCGGGAGTGCGGCTAAAGCTACACGGAGCGGAGCTCGATCCCGACGTCGTTGAATTGGGGCGCGCGTGGCTGGACTTACCAGCGGCGAATGAACTTCGCGAAGCCCTGGCGGGCTGGGATGGCCGAGTCGCTCTTCGCCACGCCCCGGGACTGTTCGACGAAATCATCCTCGACGCGTATGCCAATCAGACGGAGATTCCTCCACACTTGTGCAGTCGAGAGTTCTTTGAGCTCGCGCGCGAGAAGCTGCGCACAGGAGGATGGTTGTGCATCAACGTGGGTGCTTTCGGGCTTCACGACCCGGTATTGGATGCCATCGGCACTACGGTCGCCAACGCCTTCGAGATGCGCGCACTCGCGGTGCGCGTTCCGTTCTCGCGGAACTGCGTTCTGTTCGCGAGACACGACGCCGAACCTCCCGATCCGAATTCGAAAGATTGGCGAGTCGACAGCGAGCCCCTCGATTTGCGTCTTGAAGCATTGGCGCTTCCGGGCGCGTTTCGATGGTTCGTTCCGAGTGCGGACCGTTCAGCGCTCACGGACGACTGGAACGACATCGAACGTAGGCAAAGGCGATCTCTAGCTGCTGGATTGCAGAACCCGGTGGACGCGCCGTGACTCGGCTTGACGGTGCCTGTCGGCGTATCGTGCTTTTCTTGATCTTCGCCGCGCGCGTCGAGGCTCAGTCCGGACTCGACGCTGCCGTCCACGAAGCCCAAGCCGGGCGGCTCGCATCTGCATTTCGCGCTGCGGAGACTGAACCGGATCCGTTGCGTCGAATTCAGGCGAAGGTATACGTGTTGGCGAAGGCCGGTGACTTGCCCGGTGCGTTACGGTGCGCGAGAGAGGGACTCGCGATGCACTCGGATGATCTTTGGCTGCTCGAGCGATCGTGCTCGCTTGCGGTTGCCATGCACTTAGGAAGTGACGCACAGGCGGCACTCGGGCGTTTGGCTCACGTGCTGGATCGCGTGGAACTCGAACCTGCCGAGCGCGAACGCTGGAACGCGACGTTGGTTGCGTATGGATCTTCCGTGGCCGAGTTGTCGCGGCTCGGCGCGGATCAATCGCGCGCGAAGCAACGAGCGCGATCCACGATCCTCATAGCGGGCGCCGCCGCGATTTCAGCGCTGGGCTGGCTGGCGTTCTTCCAACAAAAGAAGCCGCCCCAGCGAAGCGTGGACTCGCGAGGGCGGCCAAGTTCCCCAGGCTTCTCCTAGAGATCGTGCTGACCCATCGGGTGGGGCAGTGGACAGGCTGTCACTCTACCACAAGTAAGGAACTCAGGTCGGATAAAATGCGCCGGAGGGGATTTCCAAAGCTCCTCATCCGCGCTCGACCACGACCGCCAGTCAGCTAGCACGAAGGTCCGTGCTAGGCGTGCGCTTCGTCGCTGGCGCTGCGCCGTGGGGCGTCATACAGACGAACGCGCCCGCCGGAGCGGCGGGCGCGTTCGACCGTGAAATCAGGAATCAGAGGATGTCCAGCAGTCCGCGTCCCTCACCCGTGAGCGTCGGCGTATTCGCTCGGTAGTTGATGTTCGTCGAGATCTTCGAGTTCCAGGGGAGCGGTTCCTTGTCCGCGACGATGCCGAGAGCGACCGCTGCAAATCCGCGTGCGATCGGCGTGATTTCCGAGTTTCGCAGCATCTGAACGAGCGGGTCGATCGATCGAGAATCGCCGATGAAGCCGAGAGCGGAGGAGATCGCCGCGTAGGTCGCTTGACCCTTGGCTTCTCCCAGCATCTTGACGAGATCGGGCACGAGCTCCTTGTCGCCCATCAGTCCCAAGCCAACTGCAGCTTGCTTCAGTAGATCGGGCCGGTACTTCGAATCACGCACGATTTCTTGGATCGGCTTCAGCGCATCGCGCGCATCCATTAGACCCAACGAGACCGCCACGTATCCACGAGCTTGGTTGTCTGCGACGTTCTTCAGCTTGTCCAGGAGCAGCGGCGTCGCTTCGGTGTCCCTTGCGATGCCGGCCGACAGTGCGTAGGCACCGAGGTGCGAAGGACTTCCCACTTCCTTCAGCGCAGTGCGCACGGCTTCCTTCGACGTCGCCGAAGTCGGGAACTCGGGCTTGGCGAGATCGATGAGCCCGCGCTCCATCACGCCGATGCCGAGGGCCGCCCACGGACGAATGTGGTTCTTCCCCTTCGTCATGTGGGTAAGGAGGAACGTGCGGATGTCCCGCATGCCGTCCTCGTTGCCTTCTCCCTTGCCGGGCCGGCCGCCGATCTGTCCCATCGCGATCATCGCGAAGTTTCGAGACTGGAGGTCTCCCTCCTCCGAAATCCGCTTGAGCGTGTCGCGGATCTCGACGTCGATCTTGTCCTTGTCGACTTCACCGATTTGGCCGAGGGCGAGCACGCACGCTTGTTGCACCTCGTCCTTCTCCTTCGAGTGCTTGCCGAGCGCCTGCACCAGCATCTTCGCGACGGCTTCGCGCAGGTCTTGCGGCGCGTCTTTGAGGAGCCGAGCGATCGCCGTGGGAGCGTGCGCACGGATCAGGTGATGGTTGTTCTCGTCCTCGAAGAAGCGACGGATGTACTTGATCTGCGTCTGACGGGAGCTCGAATCCGCGGTCTTGCTCTCGGGACTCTCGCTGCGATCGACGTCGATCGGGACGATTCCGAGCGCGATCAACGCCGCGACCTTCACGTCGCGCTGCGACGCTTCTGGCTTGCCCAGCAAGTCAATGAGGATGTTCGCGATGTCTTGGCGGACCTGATTGCTCGCGGTGCGGTAACCGATCATCCCGAGACCGTATGCCGCGAACGCGCGCGTCCGATAGGGCACTTCCGTGCTGCCCACCTTCTTGCGTCCTTCAGCGTTGTCGCGCGCCAGGTTTTCGAGCGTCTTCACCGACGCTTCGTTGGCGAGAATGCCCAGCGCGAGCGCGGACGTTTCAGCGATCTCTTGATACGAGTCGCCGAGGAACTAGCTGATGATTCCCTCGAACTCCGAGACGCCCTCTTCGTTCTTGGCGTCGCCGATCTTCGCGAGCGCCATCATGGCGCCGGTGACGATGTCGTTGTTCGTTTCCTTCTCGAGCGCTTCCTTCAGCGCCGGAACGACCTTCTCGCGGATCGCGGCTTCGGACGGCTTGAGACTGTCTTTCGATTGCGATTGCGCGCCGCGTCCAAGGAAGAAGTCGTCGCTGCCGGTGATGATGCCGCTGTGGATCGCGGCTTTGAGATTCAGATAGGGATCCTTGTTGAACTCCCACCAGAACTCCCAGAGGGTCAAATCCGCGCCGCCGGCAGAACCACCAGTCACGACCGGAGCTGGACCGCTCGCGGGCCCGCCGGTCGGAACTCCGGGGCTACCCGGCGCGGGAGTCGAGGGGCCGGAGGGGCCGCCAGCGCTGGGGCCCGAAGGTCCGGGAGCCGTTGGGCCGGAGCCACCACCACCGCCGCCGCCCGGCGGAACGGTGTCGCCGGGTCCGCGATAGGTTCCTCCGTGACCGATCGAGATGTCTTGGAGGCCGAGACTCCCCGCGACGAGGAGCGTGCCGAGCAGAACGAGTTTCTTCATGTTGGGATCAGGAGAAACGAGGTTGGATGATTCTTAATCGAAAGGTCTTTGCTGGAGGATCCGTGCTCGCGCCCGCCCGCAATCGACGTGCCGGAATAGGCACTCCGAGCGTGCAGCAATCGGTCGTGATCGTAGAAACCCGATCCGCTCGCCGATAGATGCTGCATCGCGAAAGTCCGACAAGCCGGTTCGGTCCCGCGACGTTCCTACGTGCCGCGTTCCGTGGCCGTAACAGGACGTTCCACGCTCGCGGAGCTGGATGAACTGAATTGGCTTGATTCAGCGGCTTGCGACGCTTGCGGTGGTTTACGAGCCTGGAAGGGTGAGTCGGTCCGACCCCCTGGAGTCTTGGAATCTCGCCCTGAACGCGCTCGTCGAGCCATCGGACCGCACCTCGGAAAGTACGCGGGTGGTCTCGCGCGCCGTCCAATTCGCGCTCGTCATGGCATTGGAACAGATCGGTGCACTGCGCGGCGGGTGGCGCGACGCGCGGCACACGTGCTTCCACGTGCTGCGGAACGGTCCGATTCCGAGCGCCCCACACGGTCCGTCGCGGAACCTGCGGGAAGTACACGCATTGGACTGGGGGCCAGCGATCACCCTTCGTCGCGAAGAGGTCCTGCGTGTTTCATCGAGCCAGATTCGCCGATCGGCGCGGTTCGCTCACACCTCTGCCGGCGAGTGGCTTTTCTGTCGTCCCGCGCGGTCCGCGTTCGCGGGTATTCTGTGGCTCGAGTTTAGCGGCGCAGGACAGGCGACGGACGCGCAAGCTCGCTGTGTCGCAAACTCGTTGGCGAGCGTCGTCGAGTTGTCCGAACGCTTGCAACCGGACGGAGTCAGTCGGCGCCTCGACGCCCTCGCGCGCAGCGCCGGAGCGTGGATCCACGACATCAAACACTTGTTCCAACTGGCTTCGCTGAGTGCCGAGATCGTCCGGGCCGGATCGGACGCGCCGACGGAACGCGCACTCGAATCGCTCATGGCGAGCCTGCGCGACGCACGAACACTCTGTGATCGAGCGCTCAAGGAAGGTCATTACGTTCCGAAGCGTGCTGTGCTTCCGCTGCGTCCGCTGCTCATGCGTGAAACGTCAGCTGCTGCATCCATATCGGGTAGGTGCCAACTCGTCCACGTCGCCCTAGAGTGCGCACAGGATCTCACTGTGCTCGCGGACGCCTCGACGCTATCGAGGATCGTTCGCAATCTCGTCCTGAACGCGATCGCGGCTTCACCAGACGGAGGAGCGGTGTCGGTCCGCGCGCGTGCGATCGACGGTGACGCATGCGAACTGCGGGTCGAAGACCGCGGACGCGGCATGGCATTCGAGGAACACCGCCGACTCATGGAATGCGGTCGAAGTGGGGGGGCGGGTGCTGGGTTCGGCACATCGAGCGTGGCGGACTGCGTCGCCGTCATCGACGGACGAATCGAAGTCGAAAGTCGCCTCGGCGAAGGCACGGCCGCTCGCGTCGTGTTTCCCCGAGCGGCAGCGGCGAATGAGTCGCGGCGCGTGTTGATCGTTGCCAACGACGCACGCCGCAGGGCGTCGATCGCCCTCGAGTTCCTTGCGGCGGGTTGGCGCGCATTCGAGGCCGCTGACGCTTCCCACGCGGCGAGGGTCCTCGCAGAGCGCGGCCCCGCACACGTCGTCGTGCTGCGCGGAACGCCTTCGGAAGAGTGGCGCAGCGTTCACGACTCGCTCCAGGAGTCGGGGCGAAGACTCGTCGTTCTGTCGATCGTGGAGGGGGAGGCACGCGAGTCGGTCGCTCGCGCGATAGAACGACTCGGGCGCGTCGTGCCGGAGACTCGTTCGGAACGTGCGGACGCGAATGCGTCAAGCCGAGGTTTCGTCGAGGCCAGGTTCGAGCGCTGAGCGGAAGAACTCTCGGTTCATGCGCGCGATGGTCGAGACGGGAATGCCCTTCGGGCAAGCGGCCGAGCACTCGAAGTGGTTCGTGCAGTTGCCGAAGCCTTCCGCATCCATCGCAGCCACCATCGCACGCGCGCGTCGCGCTCGTTCCGGCGTGCCTTGCGGTAGCAATGCAAGGTGCGAGATCTTCGCGGCGACGAACAGCATGGCGGACGCGTTGGGACAGGCCGCGACGCAAGCGCCGCATCCGATGCACGCGGCCGCATCCATTGCGGACTCGGCGTCGGGCTTGGGAACGAGCAGCGAGTTCGCTTCCGGTGCCGCGCCCGTGCTCACCGAGACGAATCCGCCCGCATGGATGATCCGGTCGAACGCGCTGCGATCGACTACGAGGTCGCGAACCAGCGGGAACGCGTTCGCGCGGAACGGTTCCAGCGTAATGGTGTCACCGCTTCTGAAGCGACGCATGTGGAGCTGACAGCTCGCCGTCTCCGCGTCGGGCCCGTGCGCTTGTCCATTGATGACCAAGCTGCAGGCGCCACAGATCCCTTCGCGGCAATCGCTGTCGAACGCAACGGGCTCGCGACCGCCGCTCACCAAACGCTCGTTCAGGTGGTCGAGCATCTCGAGGAGCGACATGTCCGGCGACACATCGTCCAGCTGATAGCTCTCGAAGTCACCTGCAGACGTCGCGGACCTCTGACGCCAGATCGAGAGCGAGAGCTTCATCCGACCGCTCGCGTCGTCGTGGTGGGGGGCGCTCATTTGTAGCTCCGTGTGCTCGGCTTCACGACCTCGAAGGTCAGGGGTTCCTTGTGCAGCACCTCGGGCTTGCCGACCCCTTGGAACTCGAACGCCGCGACGTACGAGAAGTCCGCGTCATTGCGCTGGGCCTCGTTGTCGGCGGACTGGTGCTCCTCGCGGAAATGCCCGCCGCACGACTCCTCGCGGTGGAGCGCGTCGTGCGCGAGCAACTCGGCGAACTCGAGGAAGTCGGCGACGCGGCCGGCGTGTTCCAGACTCGGATTGAGAGCTTCCGGATCTCCGGGCACGCGCACGTTCTCCCAGAATTCGGAGCGCAGCTCGCGGACGCGCTCCATCGCCTTCTTCAATCCCGCGGCGTTGCGCGACATCCCGCAGAAGTCCCACATCACGAGTCCGAGCTCCCGGTGGATGCTGTCCGGGCTGCGCCGGCCTTGGATCGACAAGAGACGCCGCGTGCGTTCCACGACCTGAGCCTCGGCTTCTCGGAACGCGGGATCATCGACCGACACCGCGCCGAGCCGGCGGCCGGCGAGATGCGACGCGATCGTCGCCGGCGCGACGAAATAGCCGTCCGCAAGCCCTTGCATCAGAGCGCTCGCGCCGAGTCGGTTCGCACCGTGATCAGAGAAGTTCGCTTCTCCCAGAACGAACAGCCCAGGGATCGTGCTCTCGAGGTTGTAGTCCACCCACAGGCCGCCCATCGTGTAATGGAGCGCGGGATAGATGCGCATCGGCGTCCTGTACGGATCTTCCGCCGTGATGCGCTCATACATTTGGAACAAGTTCCCGTAGCGCGCCCGGATCGCGGAGATCCCGTCGCGCACGATGGCGTCGCGGAAGTCGAGATAGACGGCCATCCCCGTGGAACCAACGCCGCGCCCTTCGTCGCACACCTGCTTCGCGTTGCGGGATGCGACGTCGCGCGGGACGAGGTTTCCGAAGCTCGGATACTTTCGCTCGAGGTAGTAGTCCCGCTCGTTCTCGGGAATCGTCTCCGGCGAGCGCTTGTCGCCGGCCCGCTTGGGAACCCACACGCGGCCGTCGTTGCGCAGGCTCTCGCTCATCAGTGTGAGCTTGGACTGATGGTCGCCGGAGACGGGGATGCAAGTGGGGTGGATCTGCGTGAAGCAGGGATTCGCGAAAAATGCACCACGTTTGTGGGCGCGCCATGCCGCCGTGACGTTGCACGCCTTGGCGTTGGTCGAGAGGTAGAACGCGTTCGAATAGCCGCCGGTGCATAGCAGCACGGCGTCTCCGGCGTGGCGTTCGTACGCGCCCGTCACGAGGTTCCTGGCCAGGACGCCGCGCGCGATTCCGTCGACGACGACGACGTCGAGCATCTCGCGCCGCGGGAGCATCACGATGCGCCGCTCGCCGACTTGGCGCATCAACGCGCCGTAGGCGCCGAGCAGGAGCTGCTGTCCCGTTTGACCGCGCGCGTAAAACGTTCGCGAGACCTGCGCTCCCCCGAACGATCGGTTCGACAGCAGTCCGCCATACTCCCGCGCAAAGGGAACACCCTGCGCGACACACTGGTCGATGATGAGGTTGCTGACCTCCGCGAGCCGATACACGTTGCTCTCGCGCGCGCGAAAGTCACCACCCTTGACGGTGTCGTAGAAGAGCCGGAAGACGCTGTCGCCGTCGTTCGGATAGTTCTTGGCCGCGTTGATCCCGCCCTGGGCGGCGATGCTGTGAGCGCGCCGCGGTGAGTCCTGGATGCACAGCACCGTGACGCGGTAGCCCATCTCGGCCAGGCTCGCCGCCGCCGACGAGCCGGCGAGACCGGTGCCGACGACGATGATGTGGAACTTGCGCCGGTTCGCCGGATTGATGAGCTTGAGGTCGAACTTGTGGCGCGACCATCGCTCGGCCATCGGGCCGCTGGGCACCTTGGAGTCGAGCCGCGATGTCGCGTTCACGCCGCACCTCCCTTGAACAAGAAGAACAGCGGAAACGACGCGAAACCCAGTCCGAGCACGACCGCGAGCGCCCACCCGATCCTCGCGAGCCAGGGCGTCAGCGCCGGATGGTCGACGCCCAGCGTCTGACACGCGCTTCGAAACGCGTGTCGCAGGTGGATCGCGAGCGCGACGACACCGAACAAGTACACGGCGGCCCCGAGCGGCGTCGACAAGCGCTCGCCGACCATCGCGGCGAGGCTGTAGTCCTCCTCGAACATCTTCGCGATGCGGAAGTCGTACAAGTGCACGACGACGAACAGGAGGACCACGACGCCGGTGATCAGCATCGACGCCGAAGCGACCGTCTTCGCGCCTTTGGACGCGCGGATGCGATAACCGGTCTTGCGCGCGTCGCGGTTCTCCGCGCTGACCCGGAACGCGAACGCGATGTGCGTGATGAAGATCGCGAGCAGCGCGATCTCGGCGAGCGGTAGGAGCGGATTGGACTCGAGCGCGTGCGCGTACTCGTTGAAGTCCTGGTCGCTCTTGAAGAGCAGAAGGTTGCCCGCGAGGTGGACGACGAGAAATGCGAGCAGCGCGAGGCCCGACAGCGCCATCAGGAGCTTCTTGCCGAGCGACGAGCTCAGCACCTTACGAAACCCGTCCACCATGCGTTGCACCTCGGCTGGCGTGCCCGGACGGGCGGCTCAGCGCTGTTCCGACGTCGGCCTCCTGTGGCAACGCACCGCGCGCCGCCATCGGCGTGGGGTGCGTGTGAGAAAGCGAGAACGTAGCGAGCGCCGATCGTCGCGACAACCCCGGACGCTGGCGTGACCGCGAGCATTCCACAGCCGGGGACGGGAGAGCGTCTCGATTCGAGAGCGCGCGCTCCCAAGCTCTGCGCCGCGGACACGCCGCCGTCGCCCCGATGAACGCCAGAGCTCTCGCCGAACCGAACACGATCCTTCGAGGCGTTGTCGGCTCGACCGTCCACGGCCTCTCGGTGACGGATCAAGACGACCGCGATGAGATGGGCATCTGCGTCCAGCCATGGGAGCACTTCTTCGGTCTTGGGCAGCGCTCCGAGCGGTGGACGTTCGGCACGCAGCCCGACGGGGTACGGTCCGGTCCAGGGGATCTCGACGTTGATCTACAGTCTCGCGAAAAGGTCGCGGCTCTCTCTCGACGGGAATCCGACGATCCTGCTTCTGATGTCCGCTCCGGCGGCGCAACTGTCGATCGCGACGCCGCGGCGCCTGGCGTCGCAATCACTCGCTCCGTGCATCGTCAGCGACGACACGATCGAGCGATTCAGCGGGCAGACGCCGGGCAGCGGCGGCGTTCAGCGAACAAGGTTCGGATGCCGAAGCGTCCAGTAGCTCATCGAGCGGTACGGTCACGACACCAAGTCCTCGCCGAGGCGGACGAGCTCGAAGCGCGGCTCGTGGCGCTCCACGCACCGAACCCGTTCGCGCCTCCGGAGCATGAGGAGGTCGGCGATTCGTGATCCGGAGCTACCGCGAGCGTTGACTCGCCGGCTGGGCTGCCATCGCCGGGGACGGCGAGGCGTAGCGGCCGTCTAAGAATGGGCAATGCGGCTTGGCAGACGCCCGCCGATGTGTCCATAACGCACATTATCAGACGCTAGATGAGGTGCGGACCCGCTTCGCCGGCCTGGCGTCGCGGCCTCGGCGATACGAAGCTGCCTGCATGAGACGTCCTTCCTTCGTCGCGCTGTTCTCCGGCCTCGCATTCGTCGCCGTCGCTTGCCGCTCCACCCCCGAGACCACGCAGACCGCGACGAGCGGCGCGCCGCCGGCGTGGCGTTACACGCCGGACCTTCCGGTGAGCCACCCGCCGTTCACCGAAGTGCACGCGAACTACAAGGAGCGATTGGACCAGCCCTACGTGTTCGTCGAATGCGTCGGAAGTTATGCGCAGACGGGACGGGCGTTGCCCGCACTCCACGCGGCGCTCGTGAGTCGAGGGATCCGCGCGAGCGGTCCGCCGTTCGGCCTCTTCTTCGACGATCCGAAGTCGGTGCCGACCGCGCAGCTCCGCTCGCGGGCGTGTCTGCCTGTCGACGCGCCGGTCGCGGCTACCG
>CAZQHA010000020.1:0-19334 GCA_964592795.1 uncultured Planctomycetaceae bacterium
GGCCTGCAGCGAGAGGACGGTCAGCGGGATCCAGTTCGCCACGAGCGTCGCGCGGAACGCCCACGCGGCGCCGTCCGGGGTGAGGCCCATCCGAACGATCGGGTTCGCGGTGATCGCCTCGTCGTCGTCGTAGGTCAGGTAGGCATGGCCGCGGACCTGCGCGTACACCGCGGCGATCGCCACGAGGAGCCCGAGGCCGACGAGGAGCGAGAAGCGGCGCTCGTTCTCGCGGCTCTCCATCTCGCCGGCCGAATCTAGCAGGGCGCGATCCGAGTCGGGTCTGACCCAGAAATGGGACGGATTGCGGGTTTCCGGGTAATGCAATGCGAGTTCGATTGACTGGGCGGAATTACGCCATCCATCCTCCCCTCACTTCGATGTCGCACACCTGGGAGGGGAGATGGAACGCAATCGACGCAGTGTGGCCCGGGCCATCTTCCTGAGCGCGGTCTTCGCCGGCTGCGGCGCCGGGGAGACCGCGGATCCGTCCGACACCGCCGCGTCCGTGGGCGCGGGCGGGATGCATGTCGCCGACGTCCGCGTCCCCAAAGCGGTTCGAACCGCGCATCCGATCCTCTTCGTCACCCAGGTGCCGATCCCGGCCGACTTCGCGACCATCGCGTCGGCGTTCGGCAATCACCGGCCCGATCCCGTGGCCTGCGCGCGCGGCGGAGACCTGTGGATCCGCTACCCGGACGGGCGCCTCAAGAACCTGACGGGCGAAGCCGGTTACGGCACGAGCGGACTGCAGGGCGCGAGCTCGATCGCCGTGCGCGAGCCGTGCGTGCACTGGAACGGCCAGAAGGCCGTCTTCTCGATGGTCGTCGGCGCGCCGCCGCAGTTCCAGCCGACGACCTCGCGCTGGCAGCTCTACGAGGTGACCGGCCTCGCGCTCGCCGACGCGCCGGTGATCACGAAGGTCGCGGGGCAACCCGAAGCGTTCAACAACACGGCTCCGTGCTACGCGAGCGACGGCCGGATCCTCTTCACGTCGGATCGCCCGCGGAACGGCGCGATGCACCTCTACCCGCAGCTCGACGAGTACGAGGAGCAGCCGACGAACACCGGCCTGTGGAGCTTGAACCCCGCGAGCGGCGCGCTCTATCAGCTCAACCACGCCCCCTCGGGCGTGTTCTCGCCGCGCGTCGACAGCTTCGGGCGCGTCGTGTTCACGCGCTGGGACCACCTCCAACGCGACCAACAAGCCGACGACGACGTGATCAGCGGCGGAACGTTCGGCACGTTCAACTACTCGAGCGAGGCGCCCAGCTCGGTGCCCACGCCGAGCAACGCCGAGGTGTTCCCCGAGCCGCGCAGCCACTGGATCAACTTCATCAACGACAATCCGCAATTCGGCGGCGACCTGCGCGGCTACGCGCCGCACCTCGTCGGGCACGACTTCAGCCACTTCTTCCCCTGGCAGATCCACCAGGACGGAACCGCCGAGGAGACGCTGAACCACGTCGGGCGACACGAGCTGCAGAGCTATGTGCCGCTCAGCCGCAACGACGACCCGAACGTCGTCTCCCAGCTCGCGCTCTCGCCGTTCACCGCGAACCCGAACCCGCTGCGCAACGTGTTCCAGATGCGCGAGGATCCGACGGACGCGGGAACGTACTGGGCGATCGACGCGCCCGAGTTCTTCACGCACGCCGCCGGACAAGTGATCCGGATCCACGGTCCACCGGGCCTCAGCCCCGACGCGATGACCGTCGATCCGGTGACGCACCCGGAGACGTCGGACTTCACCGAAGGAACGCCGTCGCCCGAGCACACCGGCCTCTACCGCAGTCCTCTGCCGCTCTCCGACGGGCAAGTCGTCGTGGTCCACACGAGCGAGACGCGCAAGGACGCGAACGAAGGCACGGCGGCGGAGCCGGACTCGCGCTACGAGTTTCGGTTGAAGGAGCTCGTCGCCGACGGTCGCTACTCGCGCGCCGGACGCAAGCTCACGCAAGGCATCGAGAAGTCGGTGCAGTACTACGACGTGGGCCAGCTCGTCAGCTACAGCGGCGAGCTGTGGGAGCTCGACCCGGTCGAGGTGATCGCGCGGCCGGTGCCGCCGGAGCCGTCGATCGCGCTGGAGGCGCCCGAAGCGAGCGTGCTGCAGGACGAGAACGTCTCGCAGATGGCGCTCTACACGTATCTCAAGGACCGCGGGCTCGCGCTCGTCGTCAGCCGTGACGTCACGACTCGCGATCGGAACGATCGGCAGCAGCCGTTCAACCTGCGCGTCGCGGGAACGAGCACGCAGACGATCGGCGCGCCGGGCGAGCTCTACGACGTGAAGTACTTGCAGTTCTTCCAAGCCGACCAGCTGCGTGGACTGACGTTCGGAACCCCGAACATCGCTCCCGGGCGGCGCGTGATCGCGCAGGCGATGCACGGGTCCGCGCTTCAGAATCCGCCGCTCGCCGCCGCTCCGCCGGGCAGCGTGCAGATCGCGTCGGACGGTTCGATGGCCGCGCTCGTCCCCGCGCGTCGCGCGCTCGCTTGGCAGCTCACCGATCCCGCGGGCGACGCCGTCGTGCGCGAGCGTTACTGGCTGACTTTCCAGCCCGGCGAAGTGCGCACGTGCGTTTCGTGCCACGGTCTTTCGACGGCCGACCAAGCAGGACAACCTGCGCCGCTCCACGAGCCGGAAGCGTTGCGTCTCCTGCTGCAACACCTGAAGTCGATCGGGTCGCTCTGAGAGCGCAACTTCCTAGACAACTCGCTCGCGCGGCTCAAGAATCCCGCCATCAACGACCGAAGGGCGTGCTGGCAGGCAGGCCCGATTCGAGGGGAGTTCGTCATGTGGCAGATCCGGGGAGCACCCGCGTGGGCGGGTGCGCTGGTATTGATTCCGTGGGTGTTCGGCTGCGGTCCGGTGGGTTCGGAAAGTTCTTCGGAGACCGGAGAGGTGGACGTCGCGGCGAACGGGACAGGGTTCCCGATCCTGTTCGTCACGCAGGTTCCGATCACGCATGACTTCACGAACGTCGTGTCGACCTTCGGCAATCACGAACCTCACGTGGGCGCCGTGCCGCGCGGCGGCGACCTGTACATCCGTTACGCGAACGGCCGGCTTCGGAACTTGACCCGCCTCGCGGGCTACGGCAACGCCGGGCTGCAGGGCGACAACTCGATCGCGGTGCGCGAGCCCTGCGTCCACTGGAGCGCGCGCAAGGCGGTCTTCAGCATGGTGGTCGGCTCCCCGGGCCAATACGAGAGCCAGTCGTATCGGTGGCAGCTCTACGAGGTCGTCGGGCTCGACGAAGACGAGACGCCGGTGATCACGAAGATCCCGAACCAGCCGACGCAGTACAACAACGTCTCGCCGATCTACACCAGCGACGACAAGATCCTGTTCACGTCGGACCGCCCGCGCAACGGCGCGGCGCACCTCTACCCGCAGCTCGACGAGTACGAGGAGCAGCCGACGAACACCGGGATCTGGTACCTCGATCCGGAGCTGGGCAAGCTCACCATCTTGAACCACGCGCCGTCGGGCGCGTTCTCGCCGCGGATCGACAGCTTCGGTCGCGTGGTGTTCACGCGTTGGGACCACCTCGAGCGCGACCAGCAGGCCGAGGACGACCACGTCAACCCGACGTACGGAACGTTCAACTGGTCGAGCGAAGAGCCCGACTCCGTGCCGACCGCCAGCAACATGGAGGTGTTCCCGGAGCCGCGCGACTTCTGGATCGGATACGTCAACGACCATCCAAACTACTCGGGCGAGCTCTACGGGTACGCGCCGTACTTGAACGGCAACAACATCAACCACTTCTTCCCGTGGATGATGAACCAGGACGGCACGGAGGAAGAGACGCTGAACCACATCGGGCGTCACGAGCTGCACAACTACTTCCCCGGTGCCCGCAACGACGACCCGAAGATCGTCTCGTTCTTCGGCACGCTGTCGCACACGGCGAACAACAACACGATCGTCAACATGTTCCAGATCCGCGAGGATCCGCGGCATCCGGGGACGTACTACGGCATCGACGCGCCGGAGTTCCTGTCGCACGCTTCGGGTCAGGTGATCCGCTTGCACGGCCCTCCGGGACTGAGCCCGGACGACATGACCGTCGACTACGTGACGCACCGCGACACGGCGAACATCGACGACACGCCGGACCAGGACCACAGCGGTCTCTACCGCAATCCGTTGCCGCTCTCGAACGGCAAGATCGTCGTCGTGCACACCGAGACGACGACCGCCGACGCGAACGTCGGCTCGAGCTCGCACCCGCGCTCGAAGTACGACTTGCGCTTGAAGTTCCTGCACCGCGAGGGCGGCTACTCGGTCGCCGGACGCAAGCTGACGCAGGGCATCGAGAAGTCGGTGCAGTGGTGGTCGCCGAACTCGCTGATCACCTACAACGGCGAGCTGTGGGAGCTCGACCCGGTCGAAGTCGTCGTGCGCACGCCGCCGGCGCCGCCCACGCCGGCGCTGGAAGCGCCCGAGCAGAGCGTGCTCGCGGACGAGAACGTGACCGTGGCGGAGCTGAGGGCGTACCTGCGCAACAACAACGCGGCGCTCATCGTCAGCCGCAACGTGACGCGCCGTGACCGCAACGATCGGCAGCAGCCGTTCAACCTGCGCGTCGCGGGCACGTCGACGGTGACGACCGGCACGCCGGGGACGGTCTACAGCGTCAGCCACATGCAGATCTTCCAAGCGGACCAGCTCCGGGGCTTGACGTTCGGCTCGTCGGACATCGCGCCCGGCCGGCGCGTGATCGCGCAGCCGATGCACGACGACCCCGCCAACGTGCCTGCGCCGAACGCTCCCGACGGCAGCGTCAAGCTCGGCGACGACGGCTCGATGGCGGCGATCGTGCCCGCGCGCCGCGCGCTCTCGTGGCAGCTCACGAGCCCCGAAGGCGAAGGCATCGTGCGCGAGCGCTACTGGCTGACGTTCCAGCCGGGCGAGATCCGCACGTGCGTCGCGTGCCACGGGCTTTCGTCCGCGGACCAGTCGAACGATCCGCCGCCGACGAATCCGCCGGAAGCGTTGCGCGAGCTGCTCCAGTACTTGAAGGCCCAAGGCTCTCTGTGATCGATCGGGCCGCGTGACGGTGGTTGCAACCGTCACGCGGCTCGTGCGATCTTCTCGCGGCGAGCGCGCCCACGCGCGCACGATCCGGCGATGTTGCGAGAGCTTTCGATCGAGAACCTGGCGCTGTTCGAGCGCGCCTCGCTGGCGTTCGGCGCGGGGCTGAACGCGATCTCGGGCGAGACGGGCGCGGGGAAGAGCTTGCTCGTCGGAGCGCTCGAGCTCTTGCTCGGCGATCGGCCGCGCAGCGCGGTCGTGCGCGCCGGCTCGAAGGAGACGCGCGTCGAAGGCCTCTTCGCGCTCGGCGCGAAGTCCGCGGGCGCCGCCAGCGTCGCCGCCTGGCTCGCGGAGCACCTACCGCTCGCGCTCGAGGAGTGGAACGCGCTCGGCGCCGGCGACGACCGCGAGCTCGTGCTCACGCGGACGGTCGCCGCCGACGGCAAGACGCGCGCGTTCGTCAACCAGCGGCCGGTGACGCAGCGGCTCCTGCGCGAGCTCGCGGCGCAGCTCGTCGAGATCCACGGACAGAACGAGCACCAGCGCTTGCTCGACCCCGCGGAGCAGGCGCGCTTGCTCGACGCGTACGGCGAGCTCGAGCCCAAGCTCGCGGCGTACCGCGAGTGTCGCGCGCAGTGGCTCGCGCTGCGCGATCGAATCGCGGGCTTGCGATCGCAATCGCGCGATCGGCGCGACCGGCTCGACCTGCTGCGCTTCCAGTCGAGCGAGCTCGCGGATGCGCGCCTCTCGGTGGACGAGCACGCGAGCCTCCTGAGCGAGCGCGCGCTCCTGCGGCACGCGAACGACCTCGGCCGCGAGCTCGGCGCGGTCGCGAACGAGCTTTCGGCGTCGGATCAGCCCGCGCTCGACGCCGTGCGCCGCGCGGTGCGCGTCCTCGAGCACTGGGAAGCGCGCGTTCCGCGACTCGGCGAGGCCGCGCAGGAGCTGCGCGACGCGCTGCTGCACTTGGAGGAGGGCGCGTCCGGCATCGGAGCGTTCCTCGAGGGCATCGAGTACTCGCCCGAGCGGCTCGAGGTCGTCGAAGCGCGGCTCTTCCAGATCGAGACGCTCGAGAAGAAGTACGCGACCGACGTCGCGGGGCTCGTCGCGCGCCAGCGCGAGATCGCGCGCGAGCTCGCCGACCTCGATGCCACGCCGCAGAGCCTCGAGGAGCTCGTGGCCGCCGAGAAGACCGCGCTGTCCGAGCTGAACGCGGCGAGCCGCGCGCTCACGATCGAACGCCGCGCGCTGCGCGCGCGGCTGAGGCGCGACGTCGAGAAGGCGCTGGCCGAGCTCGGGCTCGAGCGCGCGCGCTTCGAAGTGTCGGTCGAGCCGCGCGAGGAGCCCGATCTGCATTCGCCGAATGCTTCGTCGCAGGCGACCGAGGCGCTGCAGGACGCGCGCAGGTTCGCGCCCGACGGCGTGGATCAGGTCGAGTTCTGGCTGGCGGCGAACCCGGGCGAACCGCCCGCGCCGCTGCGCAAGGTCGCCTCGGGCGGCGAAGCGGCGCGCATCATGCTCGCGCTGCGCACCGTGCTCGCCGCGCGGCAGACGATCCCGACGCTCGTGTTCGACGAGATCGACGCCGGTGTCGGAGGACGGCTCGGCCCGCGGGTCGGCGAGCACCTGCGCGGGTTGTCGAAGCACCACCAAGTGCTGTGCGTCACGCACTTGCCGGCGATCGCGGCGCTCGCGCACCACCATTTCAAGGTGTCGAAGAGCGCGACCGGCGGGCGCACGCGCACGACCGCGACCGAGCTCTTCGAGGATGCACGCGTCGAGGAGATCGCGGACATGATCGCCGGCGGCGCGGCGCACGCGACCGCGCGCGCCGAGGCACGGCGGCTCCTCGGTACGGAGTCAGGTGCTCTTCCGCCGGGTCGCGGAAACGACCGCGCGGTTGCCGACGAGGTTTCGGCGACCCGGCGGAAGAGCACCTGACTCCGTACCGCTACTTGCCGGACTCGACGCGCGTGATCTCGCGCTCGACGTTGGCGAGCACCTCCGAGAGGCCGGCGCGCCTGCCCGGACGCGTCTCGCGCTCGATCGCCTTTTGCAATGCCATGTGCTGCGCGGTCAAGAGCGCGAGGTCCGCGCGCACCTTCACGTCGGGCTCGACGCCCGTGCCTTCCCAGTTCGTCTTCGTGATCGGATTGATCGCACGGCCGCTGGGAACGAACACGCCGAAGTGATCGGTGATGCGCACGAGACCGCCGGGGTTCGCGCCTCCGCCGGTCGTCTCGCCGACGAGCGTCGCGCGCTTCAGGTTCTTCAGGTTGTACGCGAACTCCTCCGCGGCCGAGAACGTGTACCGGCTCGTGAGCACGTAGACGTCCTTCTTCTCGCACCGCGGACCGGGCACCTCGCGCAGCGTCCAGAACTGCTCCGTCTTGTCGCTCGGTCGGTCGTAGATGTCGTTCAAGTGCACGGGCTCGGCACCGAACAGGTACGAGCACATCAAGGCGACGCCCGCGGGATCGCCGCCGCCGTTCTCGCGCAGGTCGACGATGAGCGAATCCGTGCGCTCGAGGAACTTCATCGCGGCGCCCGAAACCTCCGCGGAGAGATCCGGCGGCGCGAACGCGCGCAGATCGAGGTAGCCGATGTTGCCGTCGAGGCGCTTCACGCACTCGAAGCCGTAGTTGACGGTTCCTTCCTCGCGCCGGATCTCTTCCATCTCTTGCGGCGTCGGCGGCCCGCCCCCGATATCCCGGACCGGCAACGGCTCGACCTGGAAAACGACGCGCAGGTGCTTGTCCTTGCTGATCGCCTGCAGATCCTGCGTGAGCCGGTCGGCGAGCGCGCGGCCGCTCGTGATCTCGTCGTACTCCTTCTGCTTCAGGCGATCGCGGATCGCGGTGACCATCTTCTGCGCGACCTCGGGGAACACGTATCGGGAGGTGATCGCCGCCAGCACGCTGTCGATCGCGCTGCCGCGCTCGGACGCGGAGATCGCCCGGTCAGGTCGGTCTCGCGGCGCTTGTTGGCCGAGCGACACGAGGACCGCGGCGGCGAGGAGAACGGCCAGACCGCACTTCAGGAAGGACCACATGGCAAAGCTCCGTGGGGATGTTGGATCAGCGTTTTCGCCGCGTCAGACCGCGCAGGAGGAGTTCGGCGATCCGTTCCGCCTGTCGCTCGATCTCGCGCCGAGAGCCGAGCTCGCGAGTGTTCAGCGAGTACGGGAGCAGCGCGTTGGTCGCGAGCAGCAACGTGCGCGCGGTTTCGGCGGCGTCGGAGACCTGGAGCGAGCCGTCGCGCTCGCCCTCGGCGCACACGCGCGCGAACACGGTGGCTTCGGTCTCGATGTAGCGCTCGCGACGCTGGAGGTACGCCGGCCGCAACACCGAGAACATCTCGTCCAGCGACTGGTAGTAGCCGTGGACGCTGTCGAACCGGAACAGGACGCGCGTGACGAGCATCCGCTGCAGGCGTTCCGCGGGCGGCGCGTCGCTGGTGGCGATCGCCTCGAGCTCCGCGATCAAGTTCTCGACGACGCGGTCGATCGACGCGAGGAAGACCTCCTCCTTGCTCGTGAAGTGGACGTAGATCGACCGACGCGCGACGCCGGCTTCGCGAGCGAGGTCGTCCATCGTCGACTTGCGGTAGCCCAGACGTCCGAGGAGGCGGGGGGCGGCTTCGAGGATCAGGTCGCGGATCGACGTGCGGGTCTGGGCGGGCATGGAGACAGGATACGGATGCACCGATCTTGTGTTTGAGTGCAAAGCCTGGAATCTCCCGCCGGAGGCCGAAATCCAGGCCCGAACGCTACTCTGTGCGGCCCGATGGCCGCTTCGAACCGACTGGAACCCCTCCGCTTCGACCGGATCTTCCTCGAGAAGGTCTGGGGAGGTCGGGCCCTGGAGCGCGCTCCGGGCATCGAGCTCCCGAAGGCCAACCCCATCGGCGAAACCTGGGAGCTCGCCGACCGCGACGACCAGAACTCGCGGGTGGCCGAGGGACGGTTCGCCGGCCGCACCCTGGGCGAGCTGATGCGGACCGACGCGCGCTCGATCGTCGGCCGCGCGCGCACGGCGGCCGGCGGACGGTTCCCGTTGCTCGTCAAGTTCCTCGACGCGACGCAGCCGCTCAGCGTCCAAGTGCACCCGCACCGCGCGACCGCGCGCGCGGGTCAGACCAGCAAGACGGAGGCGTGGTACATCCTCGCCGCGGAGCCGCGGAGCTCGATCTACCTCGGGCTCCGTCCCGGCGTCGAGCCGGAGCGACTGGCCGCGAGCGCGCGCTCGAGCGCGATCGTCGATCTCCTGCAGAAGTTCGAGGTGCGCGCGGGACAGTTCGTGTTCGTCCCGGGCGGCACGATCCACGCCATCGGCGCGGGCGTGACGCTCGTCGAGGTGCAGGACAACTCCGACTGCACGCTGCGCTTCTACGACTGGGGGCGCGCGGGCCTCGACGGCAAGCCGCGCACGGTCCACGTGGAGGACGCGCTGGGCGCGATCCGCTACGGGCAGACGACCGCCGGGCCGGTCGAGCCTCGGTTCGCGCGCGTCGCCGGCGGGGAGAGGGCGGCGCTCGTCGACTGCGACGAGTTCGCGCTCGACCTATTCGACGTCGGCGGCGGTGCGATCGAAGCCGACACGGCCGACGCCGCGCTCGTGTACGTCGCCGTCGCGGGTCGGGGCCGCATCGTCGCGCACGACGGCAGCGGCGCGTGGAGCCTTTCCCCCGGCGACACGTGGCTCGTGCCCGCCAGCTTCGGCGCGCACCGCATCGAAGCGTCCGGATCCCTGCGGCTCCTGCGAGCCGGCACGAAAGCCTGAGATGAAACGACACAAGACGATCCGGCCGACGGCGCACTCGAAGGGGCCGGCCAAGCGACCGGCGGATGCGACGCCCGAGGACGATGCGCCGCAAGCAGAGGGTGAGCCGGAGCTCGTGCGGCTCAACAAGTACCTCGCCGATCGCGGCATCGCGTCGCGGCGCAAGTGCGACGAGCTGATCCGAGCCGGCAAAGTCAGCGTCGACGGCGAGCCGATGACGGAGCTCGGCGTGCGCATCGATCCCGACAAGCAGGCCGTCGAGATCGACGGCTTCGTGCTGAAGCCGGCGGGGATGCGCAAGCGCTACTATCTGCTCAACAAGCCGTCCGGCGTCGTGTGCACGAACGAGTCGCGCGAGATGCGGCCGCGCGCCGTCGATCTGATCACCGATCCCCGGAAGGGGCGCATCTACACCGTGGGACGACTGGACGAGGAGAGCAAAGGCTTGATCTTGCTCACGAACGACGGCGAGTTCGCGAACCGGATCATGCACCCGCGCTACGGCGTCGAGAAGACGTACACGGTCCGCGTGCACGGCGAGATCAACGACGAGACGCTCGACAAGATCCGCTCGGGCGTGCACCTCGCGGAAGGGCGCACCTCCGGCGCGAAGATCTTCGTCGACCGGCGCACGCGCGAGTACTCGCTGCTCACCGTGCTCCTGCGGGAGGGAATGAACCGCGAGATCCGCCGCGTGTTCGCGCGCTTCGGCTACAAGGTCGTCGAGCTGCGGCGCACTCGGATCGGCCATCTGACGCCGCGCGGCGTCAAGATCGGGAAGTGGCGCGAGCTGACGCAAGGCGAGGTCGACGACTTGCTCGCGGGACGCGCGGCGTCTGAAGAGCGGCGTCCGTCGCGTTCGATGCGCGGCGGGCGCGCCGGCCGCGATGGACGCGACCGCGATGGACGCGCCGGCCGCGATGGACGCGACCGCGATGGACGCGCCGGCCGCGATGGCCGCGACCGCGATGGACGCGGCAGACGCGAGGGACATCCTCGCCGCCGCGAGCTCCCGGCCCGGCCCGCGGGCGGTCCGCGACGCGGCTTCAAGAAGGCGGGCCGAGGACGATGAGCCGCGCCGATGGATTCAAGGCCGGCGCCGCGATCCGCGAGCACACGCTCGCGAACGGCCTGACCGTGCTGCTCGTCGAGCGCCACCTCGATCCGGTCGTCGCGGTGATGCTCTGGTACCGCGTCGGCGCGCGCAACGAGCGCGAGTTCGAGGCCGGCGTGTCGCACTTCCTCGAGCACATGATGTTCAAGGGCAGCCGCGCGTACGGAAAGGGCGACGTCGATCTCGTGACGACGCGCCTGGGCGGCTCCAACAACGCGTTCACGACGGCGGACCACACCGCGTACTGGTTCGAGCTCGCCTCGGACCGCTGGGAGAAGGCGCTCGAGATCGAAGCCGATCGCATGCGTTACTTGACGCTCGATCCGGCGGAGTTCGACGCCGAGAAGGCCGTCGTCCTCGAGGAGCTCGCGATGGGCGAGGACGACCCCTGGCGCGCGCTCTCGCAGCAAGCGCAGATGGTCCTGTTCCCGCGCCATCCGTATCGCCGTCCGGTGATCGGGTTTCCCGACACGCTGAAGGCGATGAAGGTCGCCGACATGCGCGACTACTACGCGCGCTTCTATCACCCGGGCAACGCTTTGCTCGTCGTGTGCGGGGACATCGAGCCGAAGTCGGCGCTCGCGCTCGTGAAGAAGCACTTCGACGCGATTCCCGCCGGACCGCCGCGCGCCGAGGCGGACTGCTTCCGACCCGAGTCGAGCGAGCCGCGCGGCGAGCAGCGGATCCGCATGACGTGGGACGATCGCGGCAGCCGCCTCTGCATGGGCTGGCCGACGACGCCGGTCGGCACGGACGCGGACTACGCCTTCGACATCGTGTCGACGCTCTGGACGGGCGGGCGATTGTCGCGGTTGCACCGCCGGCTCGTGCTCGAGCGCGGTCTCGCCACCAGCATCTCGACGCACAACGACACGCGCGTCGAGGGCGGCGCGTTCTGGCTCTTCGCCGAGTGCGCGCAGGGGGTCGCGCCCGAGACGCTCGAGGCGGCGATCGACGAGGAGATCGCGCTCCTCTCGACGGAGCTCGTCCCGGCGACGGAGCTCGAGCGCGCGAAGAAGATCCTGGCGTCGTCCGAAGCGCACGACGACGAGACGGTGTCCGACCTGGCCGAGGAGATCGGAGAGTTCGCCGCCGACGCGCACTGGAAGATGGCGCTCGAAGGGATGGAGCGCGTGCAGCAAGTGACCGCGAAGGCCGTGCGCGAGACGGTCGCGCGCTTCCTGCGGCCCGAGCGGCGCGTGGTCGGCTGGTGCGTGCCGAAGGACGACGCGCCGGCGAAGAAGGCCGCGCGCAAGAAGGGCTCGAAGAAGCGGAGAGCGCGCGCGTGAAGTCGAGCAAGAAGTCCGCCGCGGCCGCGTTCTCGCTCGCACCGGCTCCGGTGCCGGCGCTCTCCGTCCCGGCCGAGCGGAAGATGCTCGAGTGCGGCGCCGTGCTCGTCGTGTCGCGGCGCGCGAGCGCGCCGATCGTCGCCGTGCAAGCGCACGTGCGCGGCGGTCCGGCGCTCGATCCGAAGGGCCTCGAAGGCACGACGTTCCTGGCCGGCACGCTCGCCGACCAAGGCACGCAGCGCCACAGCGAGACGGAGATCGCGGAGCTGCTCGAGCCCGCCGGCGGCGAGATCTCGGGCGATGCGAGCGGGCTCGCCGGCACCATCGTGAGCGGCGAGTGGGAGCTGCTCGTCGACTTGACGTGCGAGATGCTGACGTCGCCCACGTACCCGGAGGCCGAGGTCGAGCGCCAGCGCAAGCGCCTCGTCGACCGACTGACCGTCGAGCGCGACGATCCGCGCTCTCAAGGCGGGCGGCTCTTCCGGCAGCTCGTCTATGGCGATCACTGGCTCGGCCGCGCGGCGTACGGCTCGCTCGAGAGCGTGGCGCGCATCACTTCGAAGCATCTGCGCGCCCACCACGCGAAGAACTGGGTCGCGCGTCGCGGTGTGATCGCCGTGTGCGGCGACGTCGATCCGGCGCTCGTCAAACGCCGCTTCGACCGCGCGCTGCGGGCGTGGCCGGCGGGCGAGGCGCTCGTGACGACGCCGCCGAAGCTCCCGCCGCGCGCGACGCGCATCGACGCGTTCCCCGCGAAGCGGCAGCAGGTGCACCTCTTCCTCGGGCACTTGGGGATCAAGCGCAACGATCCCGATTACGCCGCGCTCGTCGTGATGGATCACATCCTCGGCACGGGGCCGGGCTTCACGAACCGCATCTCGAAGCGGCTGCGCGACGAGCAGGGCCTGGCGTACTCGGTGAGCGCGAACATCCACGGTTCGGCGGGACTCCTGCCGGGCATGTTCACCGCGTACATCGGGACGTCTCCGCAGCACGTTCCCACGGCGCTGAAGGGCTTCCTCGACGAGATCCGGCGCATCCAGAACGAGCGCGTCAGCGACGACGAGCTCGAGATCGCGAAGAACTACTTGATCGGCTCGTTCCCGCTGGGCTTCGAGCGCGCGTCCCGCCGCGCGAGCTACCTCGTCTCGGCGGAGGTGCACAACTTCCCCGCCGACAACCTGCAGCGGCTGCTCGCCGATTTCGCCTCGGTCACCGCGGACGACGTGCAGCGCGTCGCGCGCGCTCACTTGTTCCCCGACGCGAGCTGCGTGGCAGCGGCCGGTCCGATCCATCGTTCGGCGCTGGCGCGCGCGTATCGTTGATCGGGACCGGCTGCTCGACGCGGCTACCGAGTTCCCGGCACGGTGAACGGCGTCGCACCGGCTTAGATTCCGGCGAACCCACACGGAGTACCCGCGATGCATCCGCTGACCGTCGACGAGCTCCGTCGACTGATGGAGCCGCACAGGCCGCCTTGCATATCGATCTACCTGCCGACGCGGCGCGGCGGAGCGCACGAGGACAAGAAGCGCTTCGAAGGCCTCGTGCGTCGCGCACGCGAGCAGATCAGCGCCGACGGGATCGCGACGACGGCCGCGAACGAGCTCTTCGCGCCGCTCGTGGAGATGGCGGGCTCGCCCGTGTGGTCGCCGGTGCTCGACGGAGTGGCGCTCTTCCGATCGCAGGACACGCTCGTGCAGCACCAGCTGCCGTATGCGGTCCCCGAGCTCGTCGTCGTGTCGGAGAGCTTCCACATCCGGCCGCTGATCGCGTTCCTGCAGTCGAACCGGAACTACTACCTGCTGAACCTCAGCCAGAACTTCGTCGCGTTCTACAAAGGCGACGCGAACGGGCTCACGCCGATCGACTTGAGCAGCCTGCCGAAGTCGCTGACGGACGCGCTCGGCTTCGAGGACCGCGAGCGCCACATGACGTTCCACTTCGGCGCGCGCGGTGGACAGAACCCGATCTACGGCGGGCTCGGCAAGACCGACACGTCGCGCGACGAGGATCTCGCGCGCTTCTACCGCACGATCGACGAGTCGCTGTGGGAAGTGCTGCGCGACGAAAAGGCGCCGCTCGTGCTCGCGGCGACGGATCGATCGAACTCGATGTACCGCACGATCGCGCGCTATCCGCACCTCGCGGCGGAGGGCATCATCGGCAACTACTCGCGAGCGGGCGCCGCGGAGCTCCACGAGAAGGCTTGGCCGATCGTGCAGAAGGAAGTGACGGCGCGCGAGACGGAGCTGCTCGAGCGCTACCAGAGCCTCGTGTCGCGCTCGAAGGCGCTGGACGAAGTGCGAGCGATCGCGAAGTTCGCGGTGCAAGGACGCGTGCGCGAGCTCCTGCTCGCGAAGGACGCGTACCAGTGGGGGATCCTCGACAAGACGACCGGCGACGTCGCGTTCCACGACAAGCCGGAAGGCGCGCGCGACGAGGACGTGCTCGACGACATCGCCGAGTCGGTGCTGCTCAAGGGCGGCGACGTGTACTCGCTGTCGAAGGATCACATGCCGTCGAAGTCGTCGGTGGCGGCGACGTTGCGCTGGTAGCGCGAGACGGCATCACGGAACGAAGAGGCCCGAGCGGGCAGCGCGCGCGAGCGCGAGCGACGCGTCACGAGCCCGCCAAGTAGCGGGCGAGCGCCTCCGCGACCACGCGGTTGCCTTCGGCCGTGTAGTGTCCTTGCGGCGCCCACAGCTTCGAGTTGGCCGCGCCGCCGGCGGCGCGAATCGCAGGCTCGAGATCGAACACCTCACAGCCGTCCGCGCGAAGGGCGTCGGCCCAGCGCTGCCAGTACGCGCTGCCGTGCGCATCGCCGAGCTCGAGGTCGATCTTGTCAGGCAAGATGAAGATGCGCAGCCGAGCGTTCGCATGCTCCGCGTCGGCGCGCACGGTGCGGCAGATGCCGCGCGCGAGCCGGAAGAGCTCGCTCTCGGGATCACGCAGCTCGTCGGCGATGTGGCGGCTGCTGCGCTCGCGCGCCGTGAGCACGAGTCGCGCGATAGCGGAGCGGTGCAGGATCGACGAGCCTTCCGGCGCGTACGCGGCCGGGTAGCGCGCGATCCAACGATCCGTCTCGCCGACCGCGTCGATGAACTCGGCCTGAGAGCCCATGAGACGCGCGACGTCGGCCAGCGATCTCACCGGCGACGGCACGAGGCGGAGCTCGTCGCCCTGTCCGAGCTGGAAGCGCGGCTTGAACCCGATGGGAAAGCTCCTGCGATTCAACGCCGGCATGTACGTCGTGACCATGCGCGACATCGCTTCGGGTTGGACGCCGAGCCACACTTCCTCCGGCCGGAGCGGTACGCCATCGCGACGGAAGCGGAGCAGCGCTTGATCGAGGCCGTAGCCGCCGACGCCGAGGTTCGCGATCTCGAGGTCCGTCGCGAGACGCTCGAGCTGCGCCTCCCACGTGTCCTTCGCGCCGACCTCGGCGCCGAGCGTGAACGAGCAGCCGATCGCGGCGACGCGGCGCTTGCCGGGAACGCGCTCCCTCGAAAGAGGCTGATTGCCGATGCGGCAGCGCGCCCAGTCGTACTGGTAGAGCTCGGAGCGATGCTCGGTCTTCGGGCACCAACCGAGCTCCGCGTCGAAGTCGAGCGCCGTGATGGGCGGATCCCCGTGCACGAGGTGCGATTGGATGCGCGCGTACGACTCCGACTGGATCGGCGCGAAGATCGGCGGGTCGTACGGCGCGATGCGGCGTCCGAGAAAAGTGCCGCCGCGGAGGAGCGTGTACTGCGCGACTTGGTCGAGCACGACGATGGTGCCGAGCGCCAGCAGGGTGCGCGCGACCCACGGTTTCATGGCAACGTTCTACTGCGCGAATCACTGCACGGAAACTCCTGTGACTCGGCCGCACACCGCGAGCTAGAGCGCGCCCTGGAAGTCGCCATGAACTTCGTTCTCCCGATCTCGATCGCCGCGCTGAGTGTCTGCGGGCCGCAGTTCTCGCCCCTGGTTCATTCGGCGACGTACCACTCCAAGTCCGGGCACTTCAGATTCGAGGTCGAACCACGGAGGTCTGCGGGTCGGGCATTCATGCACTGTCGGCTGCTCCGCAACACGGTCGAAGTGTGGAACACGACGGCGCCGTGGATCGCGGAGGGAGCGGGAGTCGCGACTACTCGAACCAGGATTGCTTGCGAATCGCGACCTTCGCCCCGATGGGCCTTCTGCTCCGACTGCACGAACTGCCGCACACGACGGACCCCGAGAAGGAGCTTCCCGGACCGATCGCGACGGGCGTTCGGGTCTCCGATGGCAAGAATCTCGCGTCGGTTCGGATCGTCGGCGACGGTGAGCGCCTGATCCGCTGGGTCACGATCCGTCTCTCCACGGGCGATCGAGTCGATGGGGCTGAGATCGCAGGCATCTCATTGTTCCCGTACGAGGAGAACCAAAGTGACGCGAGTGCGCATCCAGCTTACGCCGAGCCATTGTCTCTCGAGCGGCTCGGCACGGTGATCTTGCGTGCGCAGCCCGAGGAGCAGGATCGCGGGCGCCGCAAAGTGGATCCGACAACGGATTCGACGGCGTCCAACGAAGTCAGGACGTGGTCGACGAACTTCATGATCGATCGATTCGGGCGCGTACTCATCCGAGACCGAACGAGCCAATCCGTCCAAGTATTCGACGCATGGGGAGAGCGATTGTTCGGCTGTCGCATCGAGCCGTCGGAACGGATCGATGGGTGGCTCTCGAAACGCTCCTTGCGTGTCACTCGCGACAAGAGCCTGTGGGTCTGGGTTCGAGACGGTCTCGTGCGGTTCGATTCGGAGGGACAGCGCGTTTCGAAGTTTCCGGTGTCCGAGAGGGATTCCATGACCGGACGAAGAGCGCGATGGGAGCAACTGGCAAGATTCGACTCTGAGGAGCGCGCGCTCCGTTCGATCTTTCGGCGACCGGATCATCACTGGATCGAACAGCTTCGGGACTGCGTCACGTTCGCTGACGGGCGCGCCGTGATTCTCGAGTCGTTCGGTCCGCCGATCGGCGGCTGCGCTTTGGGTCTGTCGGTTTCGAGACGCGAGCCGAGGGCATTCATTCCGCAGGTGCGCCGCGGGATGGCACTGCACTTCTACGGTGCGGACGGTGTGGCGAGTGGCTCGGTCGAGTTGCCCACCGAGCACGACACTTTGTCCGCAGCTGGCGAGTGGGTTCTCGTCAGCAGTGACTTCGCGTCGCAGTGCCTGCTCGTCCGACTCGAGGACAAGCAGGTGTTCCGCTTCGAGTTCCCGTCGGACCTGGCAGTCCATTCCGTGCCCGGACTCTCGGCCGACGGTGAGGAGCTGCTGCTGCTTCGCTACGACCCTCTCGAGGTCGTGCGATTCGCACTCCCGTGACGCGGACTCGCTGACGCGAGCCGCCGCGATCAGCTGTCGCGGCGTGTCATTGAATTCGAAACGTAGTCGGCGATCGCCCGAGCCACGACTCGATTCCCTTCCGCCGAGTAATGCGTCTGCGATGCCCACAAGCGTGAATCGCGAGCTCCGCCAGCCGCTTGGAGAGCGCCGGTGAGATCGAATACTTCCACGCCATCGTCGCGCAGCGCCTGGACCCAGCGGTCCCAATAGGCGGCACCGTTGCTGCCGACCGATCGCAGGTCGCGCCGATCGGGCAGGATCCAGATCCGGAAGTGCGCGCCCGCGTGCTCCGCGTCGTCGCGCGCGGCGCGACACAGCGCCTTCGTGAGCTGGAAGAGCTCGCTCGTCGGATCGCGCAGCTCGTCCGCGACGTCGCGCCCGGACATCTCGTGCAAGGTCAGCGCGACGCGCGCGACGGCCGAGCGGTGCCAGAACGACTCACCGAACGGAGCGTACGCAGCCGGTGCGCGCGCGACCCAACGGTCAGAACCACGGACGGCCGCGACGAAGTCCGTTTGCGAGGGCAAGAGGCGCACGACGTCGTCGAGCGTTCGCGCGGGCGACTCCACGAATCGGAGCTCGTCGTCCTGCTCGAGCACGAAGCGAGGCTTGAATCCGACCGGATAGTCCCAGTGTCCGAGGGCCGGCGAGTACGTCGTGACCACGCGCAAGAGAACGCTCGGCAGCACTCCGAGCCAGACCTCGTCGGGATGGAGGCGCGCTCCGTCACGACGGAACCGAAGCAGCGACTGGTCCAATCCGTAGCCGCCGACGCCGAGGTTCGCGACTTCGAGATCGGGATGGAAGCGCTCGAGCTGCGCTGCCCATGTGTCGCTCCCTTCCACTTCGTCGCCGCCCGTGTACGAGCATCCGATCGCGACTGCGCGACGAACGCCCGTGACTCGCTCGCGCGCGAGCGGCTTGTTTCCGATGCGGCAACCTGCCCAGTCGTACTCGTCGGGGTTGGGTCGATCGTCCGCGATCGAGCACCATCCGAGCTCCGCGTCGAAGTTCATCATCGAAGGCGGAGGATTGGTCGCCGCAAGGTGCGCGCGGACGCGCTCGAGCGACTCCGTCTGCGCCGGCGCGAAGATCGGCGGCGCGAAGGGCGCGACGCGACAGGCTCCGAGGTAGCCGCCGTCGAGCACCGCGAGCTGCACGAACTGGTCGAACGCGACGACCGCGCCGAAGCACAGGAGAAGACGGAACCTCGAGCGGCTCACGGACCCTGGTCCTACACGACGCGAGATGACTTCGCGCTACGCCGAAAGCGTGTAGTTCCGCTGCTTGCGAGCCCATCTCGACGGCCGGCATGAATCGCCGGACCGTGCGGCTGGGCCGTCAGATGTGAATCGACCGCTTGTCGACGCCGAGCGCGGCTTCCTTCACGGCCTCCGCCAGCGTCGGGTGGGCGTGACACGCTCGCGCGATGTCCTCGCTCGACGCGCCGAAGTCGATCGACACCGCGATCTCGGCGATCAGATCGCCCGCGCGCGGACCGATGATGTGCGCGCCCAGCACGCGGTCGGTCGTTCGATCGGCGAGGATCTTGACGCGCCCCTCGGTCTGCCCGAGCGCTCGCGCCCGCCCGTTCGCGCTGAACGGGAACGAGCCCTTCTTGTAGTCGATGCCGGCCTGCTGGAGCTCTTCCTCGGTCTTGCCGACCGACGCGATCTCCGGCGCCGTGTACACGATGTTCGGGATCGCGTCGTAGTTGACGTGGCCGTAGCC